>JAQBOT010000395.1 GCA_028287885.1 Pedobacter sp. | reverse complement strand
TTCCATTGATCTTTAGACGCACTTGGTGGGTGGTCTTGTTGGCGAAAATCACAACCCTTCTTAGCGTATTCAAGAACAACGCACGGTCAATGATTAGCTTATTTGGATTATTTGCAGGAATAACAGCTTCATAGTCTGGGTAACGCTCATCGATTAGACGGCAAACCAGGTTGATGTTCTCAAATTTGAAGAAAGCACTGGTTGCATTGTAATCTACAGAAACACTTACATCGCTATTTGGCAAAGCTGCCTTTAACAAGGTCAGTGCTTTTTTAGGCAGGATAAACGAAGCCGTCTTATCAGCTTTGCTGTCCTTACGTCTGTACCTTACCAACTTATGTGCGTCAGTAGCTACGAAAGTGATATGCTGGTCAGATAATTGGCAAAACACACCTGTCATAGCCGGACGAAGCTCATCATTACTTACAGCAAAGATTGTTTTTGTGATCGCCTCGGTAAGCACTGATGCAGGAAGGTTTACAGAGGAAGCGTTTTCAACAACAGGGATCTTAGGAAAATCGTCTCCGTTTTCACCACTCAATTTATATTTTCCATCACCTGCGCTAATTTCAATGATGAAAGAGTTGTCATCAATATTGAAAGAGATCGGCTGATCAGGTAATGTTTTAAGCGTATCTAAAAGGATTTTTGCAGGTATCGCTACTTTGCCGCCTTCTTTGGATTCAACTGGCAATGAGGTGGTCATGCTGGTTTGCAAATCAGTTGCGGATATTGTAAGGCTTCCATCTTTTATTTCAAATAAGAAGTTCTCCAGTATCGGCAATACAGTACTGCTGCTTGAAGCACCATTTACCGTTTGTAAATGTTTTAAAAGTGTAGAAGTTGATACAATGAATCTCATAATATGATTATGTCAGTCTCAAAAATATATAAAATTACCGGGTGTACTTATACCGGCGGTAATAATGTTGAAAAATCGCGAACAATATCAATACCAATAAAGGCAGTATGGTATTGATCAACTGCCATGTTAACTTGCTGCTGCGTACTGTAGTTTTATCAAGTAAACGAACTTTAATGTCCTTGTTTCTTAAAGCGATCAGGTTGTCATCGTTCGATAAGTAATCGGCAATATTCAACAGGAGCGCCTTATTGCCGTAATTCCGTTGAGAAAAGCGGTCGAATCCTAAAGGGAACACGGAGTTGTCTTTTGCACTTACCTGGTTTTTAAAGATGTCACCATCGCCTATCACAATCATTTTTGTAGGCTTGCTTACTGCAGCCGAACCGTAAGCAGTGGCAATTCCTTGTGGTAAGGCCCGGTTCAGAAACACTGAAGGGAATGTACCTTCCAGCATTACTCCGGCCGTTTGTGGTACGCTTGCATAATCTTTGGGGTCAGGCTGTTCAGCAACCATCTGCAAAGACATCATTTTTGGTGTATTGTGTACCTTGTTGTAGGGTGATGTAAATAAGATAGCCTTTTTAGCAACTCCTCTTACGCTAATGGTATCTACGGTGCTTAAAAATTCAGACCTAACACCATCGATGTTCTTTACTATCGCGCTGCTTGTGTCGGGCATGAGTATAGGGTAGTAAACCCATGGAGCCATTTGTATATCGTTTTGAGTACCGCCAGACATGGCAAGTGGAATTTCAACACAGTTTGCATCTGCAACAAGGTTGTAATTGATCCGCGCTCCGTACATAAACAGCATGTCATCCAGATTCAAGGTTTTATTGAAAGCAAGCTGTTCAGACTTCCCCTTCAAACTGTCTAAGTCTGCATTAACCTGATCGATGCTCCAGACTACACGACCACCATTCATTACGAAGTAGTTAATCTTATATTTCTCTGCCTCTGTAAATGCAGCCTGTGGTTTGGTCACGAAGAGCACTTTCAGTTTATCCAAGCCTGATTTATCAATCACGTTCAGGTTAACGCGACCAACCTCATAGGTGCTCGACAAGCTCTTTATGGCATCACTTAGATAGAGGTCAGACAGCTCCCCATTTCCTTCTGTGAAGCCAATGCGTGGATTCTCACCCGTTATTACTTTTTTAATGGCTGATGTAAACGTGTATTCCAGATTTTGTATCGAACTATTGATGTTTTCTTCATAGTTTCCCTCAGCATCCATGTTCTGAAGGAGTTTAATTGGTACTTGTCGCCCATTCGATGCAACAATAGCCATAGGGAAAACAGTTTTCTGCGCAAAGCCATTGTCGTTTTTGATATTCAATGTTGTTGGCTCAACGCCTACAGAATACAAGCGACTAATAACTGTATCCTGTTGATCTAAGGGCAAACCGGATATTGGGTCCACAAAGACCACGTTGAACTTAACCTTAGACGAAGCTTTGTAATCTTCGAGTAAATCGTTTGTGGCATTTCTTAGGCGTTTGAACGCCGATGGCAGATCTCCATCTAAAAACACAGTGACATTAACCTCCTGCGTTCCTTTGCTTAACACCTCTTTAGACTTTTCCGTTAAGGTAAAACGCTTCTCTTTAGTGAAGTCAAATCTTGTATAGGCATATTCTGCAGCAAGATTCACGAGTACCAGGCCAATGAACAGGAAAAGCAACTTCAAATAACGTTGTTTAGATCTTACCATTTTCTGCCCTCCAATATGAAGTGGGTAAGAAACAGAAATACGGCAACTACAGAAATGAAATACACCGCGTCTCTTGTGTCTAGTACGCCCCGGCTAATTGACTGATAATGTTCATTGATGCTCAGGAAAATAAATGATCCTTCCAACGATTTTAAAGCGTCAATTTTCGCCAGGGCATCAAAACCGCTATATGCAAGAAAACAAATAAAAACGGAGATGGCAAAGGCAACAACCTGATTTTTTGTTAGCGAAGAACAGAAGATACCAATGGCAGTAAATGAAGCACCAAGAAACAACAAGCCGATATAGGAACCGATTATCGCACCCGCATCAACGTTACCCTTAGGCATGGCCAATTGATAAATAGAGATGTAGTAGATTAATGTTGGTAGCAAAGCAAACAAGACAAGCAGCAGGCAGGCAAGACACTTCCCAATGAGGATCTGCCATTCCGTTAAAGGGCGCGTTGCCAAAAGGATGTAGGTGCCTTCCCTCCGCTCCTCTGCGAACGATCGCATGGTTATGGCGGGGATCAGGAACATAAATAAGAATGGGGCTAGACTAAAAAAGCCAATAAGCTCGGCGTACCCGTAATCCAAAATGGACGTATCCGGGAAAAACCAAAGCAGCAAGCCCGCGGCCAGCAGAAAGACGCCGATGGTGATGTATGCCATCAGCGAGTTTAACAAACTAAATATTTCTCTTTTAAATACGGCGTACATGTACTTTATTAATCAGATTGAAGGTGTAAATTATAGCCAGGCGTTTTTTTATTGCAGGGTTAGGAAGTCAGTTTTCTAAAGATGTCTTCCAAAGAATCCAGTTGTTGCTCCTTTTTTAAAGTTTCTATAGAGGCATTTGCAACGATTTTTCCTTTATTAATGATGATCACATCATCACATACCGCTTCTACTTCCTGCATAATATGGGTAGATAGAATTACGGTAATGTTTTTTCCTAGCTTTCGGATCAGGGCACGGATCTCGATCAGTTGGTTGGGGTCTAACCCCGAGGTTGGTTCATCCAGAATCAGCACCTGTGGATCATGAATAATGGCCTGCGCCAGGCCGACCCGCTGTTTGTAACCTTTAGAGAGCATGGCGATTTTCTTAAACTGCTCATCGTTCAAGCCAACATCCGCTATCGTCTGCTCAACCTTTTTCTTGGCGTCTTTCAGTCCGTAGGTATTTGCTACAAACAATAGAAACTCCTTTACATACATATCTGTATACAATGGGGTTTGTTCCGGCAGGTAACCCATGATTCGTTTCACCTGCATGCTTTGCTGTTGCACATCGAAACCACAAAGCGTTGCTGTTCCTGAACTTGGCTGAAGGTAGCCTGCAAGCATTTTCATGGTTGTAGATTTGCCTGCGCCGTTTGGCCCAAGAAAACCAAGGATACGACCTTTATTGGCGCTAAATGTTATGGCATCAACAGCTTTTTGAGTACCGTAGTGCTTGCTTAATCCAATTACAGAAATACTCACGCTATTTGATCTTTACGTTGGTGGAAGTTAGTTTCTTGTCTGCCCGATACAGATCAAGCTCATTCCCCGCCTGTGCCAGGGAATCAGAGGACAAGATATCTGCACCGTTTGCAACCAGGTTGTAATAAACTTTTCTATTTGGATTTGCCGCAGCACTTTTATCCAGGTTGCCCATGGTTCCAAGAATACAAGAGATCCCTTGGCTGTGCAGATATTGATAAACGGACTTTTCGGGTGCAGAAACACCAACAAAGGCGACAATCCTGTCATTTGGCACCTCCATACGGTTCAGTCGCTCTAAATCTTCCTTTCCACGAACAGAGGCCGAGATCATCAATTCTGGAGCAAGCTTATGTACTTCCGCAGCCTGGTTTGCATTGTATGTGATTACAATAGAATTGCTTTCAGAATGCGTCTTGCGTACCGCATTTACAATTTTTGCATAGGGCACACCTTCTTTCAAGTCTATGGTAAATAAAACTTTATTCTTCCCCCAGGTTAATACTTCATCCAGTGTTGGAATCTTGAAGCTGGTTACTGTACCTTGATTATCCTTTAAATGGAACTTTTGCAGCTCGGCATAAGTGTAGCTGCCAATCGATCCTGTTCCATCTGTCGTGCGCTCTAGTTTATCATCATGCATGATCACGAGTGCAGAGTCCTTACTTAGCGCCACATCGAACTCAATAATGACAGGCTGATAAGAAATCGCGTTTTCAAAGGTTTCTATACAGTTCTCTGGAAAGCCTTTCATCGGGCCGCCCCGATGCACGCTTATCAAGGGATAGGTGGTCTTTTTAGCATTTAAGAACAATTGCAACTCTTTTGTATCCTTAAAAGTCAAGTATTGTTTATGCTGTGCTCTTGCGCTAAGGGTTAAAAAGCAGGCAGCAATAAGCAAAAGATTGAATTGTTTCATGGCCAAAAGTAACCCCAACTTTCTATATTTGCAATATTATGGCTAAAACTAATAACGACGAACAATTCAAAAATGTAATATCACACGCCAAGGAATACGGTTTTGTATTTCAAAGCAGTGAAATATATGACGGGCTCAGTGCTGTATACGATTATGGGCAGCTGGGTGCTGAATTGAAAAACAACATTAAAACGTATTGGTGGAAATCCATGGTACAGATGCATGAGAACATTGTGGGAATCGATTCTGCGATTTTCATGCACCCTAAAGTTTGGAAAGCAAGTGGTCACGTTGACGGATTTAACGATCCGATGATCGACAATAAAGATTCTCAAAAACGGTATCGTGCCGACCAGTTGCTGGAAGATAAGATTGCCCGTTATGAAAAGGACGGCAAAACCGATAAAGCTGCAAAACTGCAGGCTGATATGGATGAGGCCTTGAAAGCCGACGACTTGCCCCAGTTAAAGGTCTTAATTGAAGAACATGAAATTGCTTGCCCTGTAAGCGGAACAAGGAACTGGACTGAAGTTCGTCAGTTTAACCTCATGTTCAGCACTCAATTCGGTGCCATGTCTGAAGGATCTGATGAAGTGTACCTTCGTCCGGAAACCGCGCAGGGGATATTCGTTAACTTTCTAAACGTTCAGAAATCCGGCAGGCTGAAGATTCCCTTCGGAATTGCCCAAATTGGAAAAGCCTTCCGTAATGAAGTTATAGCCCGCCAGTTCATCATGCGAATGCGTGAGTTTGAACAGATGGAGATGCAGTTCTTCGTTCGCCCGGGAGAAGATAAAAAATGGTTTGCATACTGGAAGGAAGCTCGTCTAAAATGGCACCTTGCGCTGGGCTCGAGTGCGGAAGACTATCGTTTCCACGACCATGCTAAATTAGCACACTATGCAAATGCTGCGACCGACATCGAATTCCAATTCCCTTTCGGCTTTAAAGAGGTGGAAGGAATCCATAGTCGTACAGATTTCGATCTAACGCAACACCAGGAATTCTCTGGCAAGAAAATGCAGTATTTCGATAACGACCAGAATGAAGAAGGTAAGCCATACGGTAACTATGTGCCATATGTAATTGAAACTTCCATCGGCCTGGATCGTATGTTCCTTTTAACTTTAATCAATGCTTTAGAAGAGCAGGATCTTAGCGAAGGAGAAAAGACAGACAGCAGAACTTTGCTGCGTCTGCACCCTTGTCTTGCTCCAATTAAGGTGGCGATCTTCCCTTTAACCAAAAAAGATGGCTTGCCAGATAAAGCAAAAGAGATCATGAATAGCCTTAAATTCGAATTTAACTGCATGTATGAAGAAAAAGATGCGATTGGAAAACGCTATCGCAGACAGGATGCTATAGGTACTCCATTTTGCTTAACCGTGGATCACCAGACTTTAGAAGACGATACAGTAACCATTCGTCATAGGGACACTATGGAGCAACAGCGTATTGAAATAAAGGACTTGGAACAGATCATAGCAAACAAAGTAAGCTGGAGAAACCTGCTTAGATAGATACAACTTAGTCTTACTACAATATAAAACAGCATCCCAAAAAGGTGCTGTTTTTTTGTGGGCTATTAAACCATACTCTGGACATCAGGCATAAGCATGAGGAAATCAATATACCATGTTCTATGTCAGGCAATTAAAATCTTGTTCAATATCAAATACCAGTTCCTGGTCTATCAAAAGGGTGAGCGAAACCCCAGATTTACCCGTTCGTCGATGAATAACAGGCATTGGTCTAAATGTTACGAGTGCAGGTATAATACCATGTTTTTTCCTGCAACGTTTCTGTGACGGCTGCGTCATAGTAACAGAAAACAAGAACAATTTAAAACCAAATAGTCATGAAAAATCTAGCTAAAACATTAATCGCAGCCGCAATAGCATCAGTAATGATAAGTTCATCAGTTGTAACTGCCTTTGCAGCTGAGCCAGTGGCAACAACTGTGACATCTCGTTCGGTATTAACCTTTTACAGAATCTGGGTAAGTGGAAACGTGAAGGTCATATTGACACAAGGTGACAAGACAAGTGTAGGTAGTACAGAGTACTTCGATTCGTCAAAAACATCAGTGATGACCAACGGACAAACACTTTTTATAAAGTCGACGGCACCTGGGCTTGTAACACTGAATATTACGGTAAAAGATTTACAAAGGGTCGTTGCCTCGGGAAAATCTGTGATTGTAACGACCAACAACTTCGATGTTAGATATCTTCAATTGTTCCTGGACCAAAGTGCCATAGCAAACATAAAAACAACAACACAAAGCTTGTATACGGTATTAAAAGATGATGCAGTATTGAAACTTAGCGGAACGGCAGATGAAAGCACGATGGTGGCTAGTAATATGAAAAATGTAAAGCTACGTGGCTTTTCAACTTTAAGATCAGAATCCTATGCTTCTGAGGCAATCATGAAATCAGACAGAACCGCAATGACGATAAAAAAGTAGATTAGTTAGTTTTTTCATAAAGATGCAGCTGCCCTGAAAAGGCAGCTGTTTTTATTTCAGCTACTTAGCATATATAATCCACTCTTTTCAATGGAGAACAATCACCTGGCCCGTAGGAACCGAAGAGCCTGGAATATGAGCATTAATCTTCAAACGATCTAAAATAATACAATGTAGCTGCCCTGTTACATTTTTCATACGCGCATAAAAGCCCAATAACTCCCTAAATAGAGCGTATTTTCCCCACTTTACAGGTATTTTTTATATTTTTAGGGATACAAGTACTGTGCCACTATTTGTTTTTATGTTTCAGTACCGTATATTTGCCCCAGTATTTACAACAAAACATAACATTTATGAAAATCTCTACAAAATTATTCATGTCCACTATCTTATTAGCTGGATTTGCAACAGGCGTAAAAGCTCAATCAACTGCGACCGCAACTACAACTGCGACTCTTATTACGCCAATTTCGGTTACGAAAGATGCGGATATGAATTTTGGACAGATAGCGGCTTCTGGGACAAGCGGAACAGTGACTTTAGGATACACAAATAATGCAAGTGTATCCGGCGGCGTAACTTCACCTAATGGTGGTGCTGGTGCAACAACAGCTTCGTTTATCGTGACAGGTGCTTCAACAAATGGTTTCTCCATTTCACTACCAACGTCAGTTGTATTAACAGATGGCACAACTAACAACTTGACGGTTAGTGATTTCACAGCTGATCTAGGTTCGACAAGCAGTTTGGTAGACGGTACTAAGACTATTAAGGTTGGTGCAACCCTAACAGTTCCTGCTAACACAGCTGCTGGTATCTACACGAACACAGGTGCAGATGTTACTAATGGCTTATTTGTAACAGTAAATTACAATTAAATAATTAACGATAAACCGCGTATTCGTGATGCGGTTTATCGTTTACCTGTTAACATCGCTTTTATAATATTTTGATGATCTTCTCTAAAAAAGAACTCCTACTAAAGTTCGGCATGAAATGGCTTGTACTATGTTTGATTGTCTTACCCACACATCTATTTGCTCAGGGAAACTTAATGATTTACCCAAAAAGGCTCGTTTTCGAGGATGTAAAGAGATCCAGAGAGATCAGCTTGCTCAATAATGGAAAGGACACGGCGAGGTATGTTTTATCCGTTATGCAGTTCAGGATGAAGACAGATGGAAGCTTTCAGGCCATCACCGAACCGGATTCTGGACAAAGGTTTGCAGACAGAAACTTTAGATTTTTTCCAAGAACAGTTGTTCTTGCGCCGGGAGAGTCGCAAACAGTAAAGGTTCAACTTATTAAAACAAGTGAATTGACCGAGGGTGAGTACAGGTCTCATCTTTATGTCCGCGCACAGGCAGAAGAAAAGCCTTTAGGCCAATCGGGCACAAAAATTAAGCCTTCTTCTATTGCAATCAACATTGTTCCGGTTTTCGGACTTTCTATTCCGATAATTATTAAGGTGGGTCAATCTTCTACGAAATTGGATATTGTTGAGAAATCCATTACAATGCTAGAGAAGACGACACCTATTCTTAACCTCAAATTCAAGAGGACTGGAAATATGTCTGTATACGGAGACATTTCAGCTGAATATGTCTCAAGCTCTGGCAAACGAACTACTGTAGGATTAATCCAGGGGGTGGCCATATACGCGCCGAGTGCTTTTCGAAGCTTCCAAATCCCGCTTGAAAAGACCAAAGGAATTGTTTACAACAAGGGTAAACTCCATATCAGTTATTCCGAACAATCCGGTACTCGAGTGACCTTTGCGGATACCGAACTTCCGCTACAGTAAACAACACTTTAACACAAGACACTTGTGCTTCAATATTTTATTTTCAATGAAATCCTTAATATCCTTTCAATTACCCAGGCAACTGGCAGTTCGAACGGGCTTTCTTGTTTTGTTCTTGGTTAATGGTTTATTGGCAACTGGACAAGTTTCAGCTGTAAATACCCTACAAAACCTCAGCTTTGGTACTTTCAGTCAGGGAGTGAGTGGCGGAACAATTACAGTTTCAAATACTGGAAGCATCACAAGTACAGGGACTGTATTTCCTCTTACTTTCGGCAGCAGTAATAGTGGTAGCGATGTTTCACAGGCAATCTTTGAAGTTGAAGCCGTTGCTGGTACAGTAATATCAATTTCCAACGGCCCGGATGTAAATCTGACAGGAAGTAATGGTGGCACCATGATTTTGCACCTCGGTGCTTCTGATCCAAGGACACCCCTTGCCGTCGTTAGTGAAACCGGCCGTACCTCGGTAAGCCTTGGTGGTACGTTAACCATAGGAAATGCCGCCTCTACCCCTCCGGGGGCTTATACGGGAACATTCTACATTACCTTCAATAATGAATAGACGTCGCTTAACGGGCGTTGGTCTCCTTGCACCTTTTTTCCTGATAAGTTTACAACTTCTATTTTTGTGTAATATCAAAACTTTTGCCAAGGGGGAAGAACCTGTAGATCAGGTTTTGTTAAGCCTAAGAATTCAGCAACTTGGTAGTTTTGATATTCCCGCACTGCTTGTAAATGAGCATGCTTATTTACCTGTAACCGACTTATTTGATTTGCTTAAGATAAAGAACAATCCGTCGCGTGACTTCAATACAATCAAGGGCTATATCATTGATCCAAAGGCAATGTTCGAGATCAACTATATCAATAAGCGCATCAGTTGGCAGGGCAAAGTTCTTAAATTGAATGGCGATGACTTAATCCGAACCGAAGGTGGCATCTACATGAAATCGGAATTGTATGGTCAGATATTTGGCTTAGATTGTTTATTTAAATTCCGCTCCTTATCAATAATATTAAGTACAAAGCTGGAGCTGCCGGCAATTCGCGATTTAAGGTTAACCCAGATGCGCAACAACCTAAGCAACTTGCGTGGGGAGAAAAAGGCAGACACAACCATCGCCAGAAATTATCCTCTATTTGATCTTGGAGTTGCAGATTGGTCGGTGACAGCAACTCAGGACAACAGTAGAAGCGCCAACACGAGAGCCACTCTAAATCTTGGGGGTATCGTAGCCGGCGGAGAAGCAATTGCCAGCTTAAGCTACAATAAAGCAGGCACTATCAACAACAACCATCAATATTATCAATGGAGATATGTAAATAATGAAAACGCTTCCTTCAAGCAAATAACTGCTGGAAGGATCTTTACACAACCCATCGCCTCTGTCTTTAATCCAGTTAACGGCATTCAAATATCCAATACTCCAACGACCTATAGAAGATCCTTCGGAACTTACCGTATCGACAGGACGACGGAACCTGGCTGGTTAGCCGAGCTTTACGTTAACAATAGCTTGGTAAACTATGTCGTAGCTGATGCATCTGGATTTTATCGTTTCGACGTACCCTTAGTGTATGGCAATTCCTCGATTAAAATACGCATATATGGCCCATGGGGTGAAGAACGCTCTTCAGAAGAAAACATTAGTATACCCTTTAATTTTCTCCCTGTAGGTCAATTCGAATACACGATGGCTGCAGGCATTGTTGATAATTCTGATAAAGATATACTGACACGAGCTGCGATGAACTATGGTATCAACAGCCGGATCACAGTAGGTGCCGGCACAGAGTACCTAACTTCAGCGAATGCGGGCCGACCGATGGCTTTCGTAAATTCCTCCGTTAGGTTATTCCAGGGCTTGTTGCTTTCCGGGCAGTATACACCTCGGGTAAACGCTAAAGGAGTCCTTAACTATCATCTTCCAGGAAACGTTCAACTCAATGTTAATTATACCAAATACGAAAAAGAACAATCTGCTATCATGTACAACTACCGCGAAGAAAGAAAAGTTGAATTATCATTTCCAATAAAAGCAAAAAACTTTAATGCCTATTCACGGATCTCTTTCAACCAATTTGTATTGCCAAAATCGAAAGTGACAAACGCGCAATTCATGACCTCGGCAAGCCTTGCAGGTATAGGTGCAAATTTCAGTACCAATATCCTGTATACAGATCCTGCGAACGCATATATCTACAGCAACTTGTCGCTTACATTTCGTCTGCCGATGAACCTGAGATTCAGTCCCCACTTTCAATATGAGTATAATCAACAAAGAATAAGTATGATGAAGGCGGAAATGGAAAAAAGACTAGGCAGCTTTGGTTTTGCCAACATTACTTACGAAAAGAGCATCCCAAATAAAATTACTTCTGTGGGTTTCGGTTTAAGAATGAACTTTTCATTCGCACAAACCTTCTTTGGAGTAACCCAGGTAAATCACACAAACTTATTCGTACAATCTGCAAATGGCAGCCTGCTTTATAACAGCAAGAGAAATTCTCTATCCTTAAGCAATGAAACCAATGTAGGTGAAGGTGGACTAACCATTTCTGCATTTCTGGATCTAAACCGCAATGGCCATCGGGACCTGATAGAACCTCGGGTGCCTGGCTTGAAACTGAAGCTAAATGGAGGCCGTTTGAGTCGAAATAATAGCGATAGCACAATAAGTGTGAGTGGACTTGAGGCTTATACCAACTATATCATTCAACTGGATCCCAACAGTTTTGACAACATATCATGGAGATTAAATGACAAGTCGATTTCGATTGCTGCTGAACCGAATCATTACAGATTAATTGAAGTTCCAATTTCTGTGGTTGCAGAAGCTTCAGGTACTGTTTACATGAATGATGGGTCAGGCCAAAAAGCTTATGCTGGGATGATCGTTGAGATTCTCGACAGTAAGGGTGTTTTCGTCGCTAAAACTCTTACAGAAGAAGATGGCTATTATAGTTTTTTCGGACTTGCTCCCGGTAAATACCTGGCGCGCCCAAACACCGCCCAATTGCAGTTGTTAAACCTTAAAACTGCAGCTGATATCTCATTTAACATCAAGATGAGTATAGATGGGGATATCGTTGATGCACTGAACTTCGAATTACAAAGTAAGGAGGTAAACAGAACTGAAGGGCACAAAATAAAACAGAAAGCGGTTAACAAACGTGCGGTGAGATAAGAATCAGTCCACTCGATTGAGTGCTAATTTATTTGTCTAAAAGTCTTCTATGATAATTGATTTGTCCGACGTGATAACTTAGATGGGTGGTTAGGTGGAGCAGAAAGTAACCAATTGACATTTTTTCTTCAAACACTAAAACTGGAAAATCACTGGTTAGATCTTCTTCGGTTAGTTTGTCAAGTGAGGTATTAACTATTGATATCGTTTCATCTAACTGCCGTAATAATTCCGACTTCGGTATATCTTTCAAAGAAAATTCAAGCGCTCTGTTTCTTACATAATCCACATTACCTATTTCTTTCCCGATGTAGGTATTTAAATTTCCAATTAAGTGCAAACACAGGTTGCCAGCAGAATTTTCTATTCCGGTATCTACAATCCATAGGGCATTCTCAGATCTGTACGTATCTATTTCGTCTCGTAACCGATGAAGGTCCCTATTGAAAATAGCTTTTAATGAATTAATTAACATTTTGATTCTATTTTAATATCTCCCTCAAATACAATTACAGCTTCCCCGTAGATCAAGACCTTATCACCTCGTAATTCGGTGGTCATAAATCCGGTTCTTTCTGATGCTTGAAAAGCATTCAATCTCGTTTTTTTCAGTTTTTGAACCCAATATTTAGTTAAGAAAGTTTGGACCCCGCCAGTTACAGGATCTTCATTTGTGCCTGACCATGGCCAAAAATATCGGTAATGAAAATCAAATTGAGGTGAATCTGAAGGAGCAGTCACCAAGACTCCATTTATACCATCGTAAGATCTTACCAAAGCACTGAAGTCAGGTTTTAAAGAAGCCAAGGTCTTTGCATCTTCAATTTCTAGTAATATAATTTCATTTGCAACACTAAATGAACTCTTAACAATGCTTTCAATACCTAGTGCCTGTAACATGATCGGAGGCACATCAATATCACTTGTGTCGTAAACCGGAAATTCCATCACTATTTTGTTAGATTCTTTTGCAATCTTCAACTCGACATTGTGTCTCGTGATAAAGTTAATATTCATTAATGCAGTTGCATGGAAAATAATCTTTGAAGCGGCTAACGTCGCATGTCCGCAAAGTGGAATTTCTTGTTTCGGAGAAAAAAACCTAATGCGATATGAATTGTCGGTTTCAAGCCTTCTAATAAAAGCGGTCTCGGAAAAGCCAATCTCTTTTGCAATATTCTGCATCAGATCAGAACTGAGGTCTTTAGCACAAAGACATACCCCTGCTGGGTTTCCTTTGAAAGGTTCTGTTGTAAAGGAGTCTACAAAATATGTTTTCATTAATCGTGGTTTAGATTGTTAATATACTTTATGGGCTTTTGGGAAAGCACAGCCCGCCTGAAGGGGAGGAAGTTTAAGCTAAAGGCTATATTTCCGGTTTCGTCAAGAAACTTTTTAAAACTAGTGATTAGCGTCATTGCTCTAAAGGTAGAAGAAAAAAGCCTTGAACAACTATTTCTAATCTGCTTGTCACTCCCTTACGTCTTTTGTTAACTTTTGAGGATTAAAAAAGTGATTTATCGGGCCCTGGCCTGCTCCGGTCCTTACGTCCTTGCCCTGCTCGATTGCTTGATGGATATAGTTTTTGCTTTTTGATATGGAGACGGTCAAATCGTTTCCTAAAGCTATGAAAGAAGCGATAGCAGATGAAAGCGTGCAGCCTGTACCATGGGTATTTACCGTGTAAATCTTTGGGCTCCTGAAAACGCATTCATCACCGTTTTTATGGAAGTAAATATCACACAGTTCAGACCCTTCTAAATGACCCCCTTTAATCAGTACGGCGTTACAACCATATTGCAAGAGGCACAGAGCTGCTTCTTTCATATCGTCGATGGTATAAATCTCCATATCGGCAAGTATTGCCGCCTCATCTAGGTTCGGTGTAATGATTTCAGCTAGCGGAAAGAGTTGTTCTTTGAAGGTTACAATGGTATGGTCGTCAATCAGGCGATCGCCGCTCGTAGCAACCATTACGGGGTCAAAAATGATCGGTACGCCCGGATAATAACTTAGCGTTTCAGCCAAAGCCATAGCGAGCTCTGGGCTGTGTACCATGCCTATCTTAATAGTGGAAGGCTTTAAATCGCCCATTACCGCTTTTATCTGGGCTGTAACAAAGTCAACAGGTATTTGGTGTATGCCCGTAACACCTAAAGTGTTTTGTACCGTGATCGCAGTAATGGCCGTTGTGGCGAAACAGCCAAGAGCGCTGATGGTTTTTAGGTCTGCCTGGATGCCAGCTCCGCCACCGCTGTCTGAACCTGCGATGGTTAATACAACGGGATATTTATATTTACTCATAAATTGATCTTAGATTAAACCGTCTTTCAGACTGTACATTTCAGCTTTAACCATTGGCTTCAGCAACTGAATAGCTAACTTACTGCGCTGACCGGTTTGGCAGCAGAATACAAGGGTCTTGTCTAATGGTAATTCAGTAAGACATTCCTGCAAACTATACAAGGGAATGTTAATCCCGCCTATATTATGTTCTTCATACTCATAGATTTCTCTCACATCAATGAGGCAAATGGCATCGGGCCTCTCCGATAACCAACTATCTAGTCTTTCCCGGGTAATCTCATGGTCTAGGGTGTTCCTTGGACCATTTACTATTTTCTGATGCTTGTTATTTGAGCTATTTTGTTTACGGACTTTGAAAATACTGGTCGTATTATCAAGTGCGTTAATAACCAACAGTCTACCGGATAAGATTTCGCCGATCCTACAAATAATCTTTACGGCTTCGTTAGCCATATAAGCACCGATGATGCCCGGCAATACGCCCAAGACTCCAATCTCCGCACAATTAGGCACTTCTGTAGAAGGTGGCGGTTCGGGAAAAATATCACGATAGTTTGGGCCGCTCTGATAGTTAAATACCGAAACATGCCCCTCAAACTTTAATATGGATCCAAATACCAGTACCTTATTTAGCGCAACTGAAGTGTCATTGATAAGGTAGCGTGTTTCAAAATTGTCAGAGCCATCTATCACCAGGTCATAACTTTCACATAAGCTTTCGGCATTATCTGCAGATAGACGGTCCGTGTAGGCTGTGATATCAACATGTGGATTCAGCAATTCGAGCTTTCGTTTCGCAATTATGGCTTTTGGACTGCCCACATCTGATGTGGAATACAGAATCTGCCGATGCAAGTTGCTTACATCCACCACGTCATCATCTACTATCCCAATTTTACCGACGCCAGCTGCTACAAGATATTGCAACACAGGGCAGCCTAAACCACCCGCGCCGATCATCAAGACTTTAGCCATCTTTAGTTTCTCTTGTCCGGATAAACCGATTTCTGGCAAGCGGATCTGCCTGCTGTATTGCTTTAATTCTTCGCCTGTAAACATGGTATTCAAGCTAAACTGTTATCCCAATCTTTCCAGACCGGCTCGTAGCCTTGTGATCTGATCATCTCAGCAATTTTTTCCGGGCTTCGCTCATCACTAATTTCAAACTGCTTTAGTGAGTCTGGTTCTACAGCATATCCTCCAGGATTGGTTTTAGAGCCTGCACTAATGGAGGTGATTCCTAGTTTGATCATGTTGTTCCGAAACGTTTCCGATTCCCGTGTGGACATGGAGAGTTCTAGCTCCTCGTTGAAAATCCGGTACGCACAGATCAACTGCACAAGTTCCCGGTCATTCATTTCCACCTTCGGCTCTAAACCTCCGCTAAAAGGTCTCAGACGCGGAAAAGAGAGACTGTACTTGGTTTGCCAGTACTTTTTCTCCAGGTAACTGAGGTGAAGCGCAGTGAAAAAACTGTCGGTACGCCAATCTTCTAAACCGATTAACACACCTAAACCAATTTTATGAATACCTGCCTGCCCCAACCTATCGGGTGTTTCGAGGCGGTACCTGAAGTTCGATTTTTTCCCTTTAGGGTGGTGTGTTTTATAATCACGCTCGTTATAGGTCTCTTGGTACACCAGTACGGTATTTAAGCCGTAAGGTGTTAGTTGCTCGTATTCCTGAAGGTCTAGCGGCTGAACTTCCATAGAGATATGTGCAAAGTGGAACCGAATCAACTCAAGAACTTTTTTGAAGTAATCTATGTGTACCGTTTCGTTATCTTCTCCTGTAACTAGTAGTACATGCTCGTAACCCATTTCCTTAATAACGGCTACCTCCTGCATAATCTCCATTGGAGAGAGTGTTTTGCGTTTCAGCTTGTTATTATAGCTGAAACCGCAATACGTACAGATATTTTTACACTCGTTAGAAAGGTAGAGCGGCACATACATTTGTAACACTTTGCCAAAACGCCGGACGGTTAGTTGCTGACTGATTTTGGCCATTTGTTCCAGGTAAGGAGCGGCTGCGGGGGAGATCATCGCCTTAAAATCTTCCAGTGTCCTCTTTTCTGTGGCCAATGCATGTTCCACATCCCGACTGGTTTTCGCATAGATGCTAGCTTTGACTTCATCCCAGTTCATGGTTTGAAAGATGTCGCTGAAATTATTCATACAAGAATGACGTTAAAGGGCTGCTTGCTACAGCATGTGTTACGCCTGCAGCCAACTTGGCTTCAAAAGCCATCCGACCAGCTTCTACGGCCATTTTAAATGCTTTTGCCATTTGAACTGGATCTCCGGAAACAGCTATGGCGGTGTTCACCAGTACTGCATCCGCTCCAATTTCCATCGCCCAGGCAGCATCCGAAGGAGCGCCTATGCCTGCGTCTACAATTACAGGCACATTACTCTGGCTTATGATGATCTCTAAGAAATCTATTGTTTTCAATCCCTTGTTGCTTCCAATGGGAGCGCCTAACGGCATTACAGCCGAGGTACCTGCATCTTCCAATCTCTTGCACAAAACCGGATCTGCATGGATGTATGGTAAAACTATAAATCCCAATTTGGCCAGCTCTTCCGTAGCTAAAAGCGTTTCAATAGGGTCGGGCATAAGATACTTGGGATCGGGATGTATTTCCAGTTTGATCCAGTTGGTTTCCAAAGCTTCCCTTGCCAGCTTCGCGGCAAAGACGGCTTCTTTCGCGTTTCTGACACCGGATGTATTTGGCAAAAGACTTATGTGTTGATGTTTTAGGTGGCTGATCAGATCATCCTCTTCGTTATTCTTTACATCCACCCGTTTCAATGCAACCGTTACCAGTTCCGACCCGGATGCTAACAATGCTTCCTCCATTAACATGCATGAACTGAATTTACCAGTCCCAGTGAATAAACGGGAACTGAAGGATTTATTGGCTATTTTTAACATGATCTGTTTAAGCTTTAGAATTTAAATTATAAAAGGCGTATTCAGGCAATGATACATTTGATGAACAATGTCCACCGGATTTGCCGCATAGGTAATGGCACCGGAAACGGCCACCCCATGAACGCCGGTTTCCATAATGCTCGTAATATCTTCTTGCAATATCCCCCCAATTGCAATAATGGGAATATCTGCAGCCCCTAAACGTTTCATTATGGCGTTTATCCCTCCCCAGCCTAAAATCGGGCTTAACTTTTTCTTGGTGCTGGTAAATCGATATGGTCCAAGGCCAATGTAATCTGCACCTTCAGCAATCCTTTGTTCAACGTGCTGAAAGGTATTTGCTGTTCCCCCAATGATCATCTTTTGACCGACTATTTCCCTTGCATCGCTTATAGACATGTCCTGCAAACCTAAGTGCAGCCCGTAAGCACCCGCTTTCAGTGCGATCTCCGGATGGTCATTGACGATCAGTTTGGCGCCGTGCTGGTTGCACAACCGATTTGCTTCTATAGCATATTCCAGGATTAAATCTACCGGCTGCTCCTTAACCCGAAGTTGCACCCATTTGCATCCGGCATCCAGGGCCTGGCTAATGGCGGTCAGGTGAGACCCAGTTTTTGGTTCCTGTGATATATAATGGAGTCTATCTATCATATTTTTAGAAAGGCAGTTGTTCTTTTAATTGATTAAACCGTTCGACCGCTCTATGCGGCTCATTCCAAAGTGTTCCCAGCACTGCAGCGCCATCAAAGCCCATTCGTTTTATCCTTGGCAAGTTCGATACCTGCACTCCGCCCAAGGCTATCACTTTAGTTTCGTATCCAGCTTTATCCAATATTAAATCTTCAGAAACTTTGCTGTTATAGCCCGGTTTAGAAATACTGTTGAATACTGGACTGTAGAAGACATAATTAAAGTGCTCAACCCTGGGTAATGATGGAATGTCGTGGATTGATGTGCTCAAGGTGAATCCGTCTGCCTGTTGTTTCCGCATAGTTTTTAAACAGAATGTCCTCCGGGCGGACTCCGTGTAATGGAGTCGTTTGATGCCAAATTCGTTAGCAATTTCATGAAACTGGTGTAGGGCTATTCGGTCATAAAAGCTGATCTCAATTTCATTCAATAAATCCCTCAGGCTTTGAAGATCGCTTTCTGGCTTGCGCAGATGAAAGTATTTCAAACCCGCCCGAAACAGGTTATTGATAAGTGGACCTTCATCAGCAACAGCGAAGGGGCTCGAAATAACGATCAATTCCATACTAGAGGTAGATTTGACTTCCTTTTTGTAAGAATTCCTTTGATTTTTCTTCCATTCCTTTTGATAGCACATCATCTTCGCCCATCCCGTTTTTATTGGCATAGTCGCGAACATCCTGTGTAATTTTCATGGAGCAGAAGTTGGGCCCGCACATAGAGCAGAAATGAGCAATCTTTGCACCGTCAGCAGGCAAAGTTTCGTCGTGGTATTCCTTCGCTGTATCAGGGTCAAGCGACAGGTTAAACTGATCTTCCCAACGAAATTCAAAACGCGCCTTGCTTAATGCATTATCCCGGTATTGCGCCCCGGGATGTCCCTTTGCTAAATCGGCAGCATGAGCAGCAATTTTGTAGGTGATCACGCCATCCTTCACATCTTTTTTGTTCGGAAGGCCAAGATGCTCTTTTGGCGTAACATAGCACAGCATAGCCGTGCCAAACCAGCCAATCATAGCAGCTCCTATTGCTGAAGTGATGTGATCATAACCCGGTGCAATATCTGTAGTTAGCGGACCTAAAGTATAAAACGGCGCTTCACCACAGTGTACCAGCTGCTTATCCATGTTCTCTTTGATCATATGCATGGGGATGTGTCCCGGCCCTTCGATAATGGTTTGCACATCGTGCTTCCAGGCAATCTTTGTTAGTTCGCCTAAGGTTTCCAGTTCTCCAAATTGCGCAGCATCATTGGCATCAGCAATACATCCCGGTCTCAATCCGTCTCCAAGTGAAAATGCGACGTCATAGGCTTTCATGATCTCACAGATTTCTTCAAAATGGGTGTACAAGAAGTTTTCTTTATGATGGGCCAGGCACCACTTCGCCATGATAGAACCACCGCGGGATACAATGCCTGTGATGCGTTTTGCAGTAAGGGGAACGTAACGTAATAAAACGCCTGCATGTATGGTGAAATAATCTACTCCCTGCTCGGCTTGTTCGATGAGCGTATCTCTGAAAAGTTCCCAGGTCAGGTCTTCGGCTTTGCCATTTACTTTCTCCAGGGCTTGGTATATTGGCACCGTCCCAATTGGTACAGGCGAGTTGCGGATTATCCATTCGCGGGTTTCGTGGATGTTTTTTCCTGTTGAAAGGTCCATAATCGTGTCTGCACCCCAACGACAGGCCCATACGGTTTTTTCCACTTCTTCTTCGATACTTGAAGTTACGGCCGAGTTGCCGATGTTGGCATTGATCTTTACCAGGAAGTTACGCCCGATTATCATAGGTTCAGCCTCGGGATGGTTGATGTTAGATGGAATTACTGCGCGGCCTAAGGCAACTTCCTGTCGTACAAACTCAGGGCTGATGTATTCTTTTGGGGTATTTGCACCGAAGCTGTGACCTGGATGCTGATGGGACATTATCTCGTATTGCCCATTTAATTGTTCTTTTAATTCGTCTATACGTTGATTTTCCCGAATCGCAATATACTCCATTTCTGGGGTGATGATGCCCTTCCTGGCATAGTGCATTTGCGAGACGTTCCTGCCAGGTTTTGCCTTATGGATTTTGCTGATATGCGCAAACCGTAAGGCATCCAGACCTCGATCATTTGCCCGCTGCTTCCCGTAATCAGACGATATATGATCTAGTTTTTCTACATCATCACGATCAACGATCCATTGTTCTCTAAGGCGTGGTAACCCTTTTTTTACGTCTATTTCTATGTTAGGGTCTGTAAATGGGCCGCTCGTGTCATAGATGGTTACTGCCGCGTTAGGCTCTGTCTCACCAAATCGTCCATGCAGTTGAGTTTCGCTCAGACTGACCTCACGCATAGCCACTTCAATGTTATGCAATTTACCTTTAACATAAACCTTACGTGAGGCTGGGAATGGTGTCCGGCTGATCACTTGTTCTCCTGGAATTTTTTCTGTTTTCATATTTAGGTTGTTTATCCGCCTTGGGTTGCTTTGATTACGGTAATGTTATCTCCCGGCTGCAGTACGTAAGTATCCCAATTGGCTTTAGAGATAATCTCCTGATTAACGGCTATAGCAATACCGTTTGCCTGCTGCAAAAAAACAGAGGCAAGCATTTGCTGTAAGGAGCAGTGTTGAGAAACGGAATGACTTTGTTGATTTACGGTAATTTCCATTTTTGTTTAATTGATTTCAAACAATAGGAATGGACCGTTAAAGGAATGGTAAACAACTTGAATGTTGTTCTACTTTTCCCTTCGGCAGTACTAACTGCATCAGGTTCAAAGGGTATTTCTCAGCACAAGGCACCCCTAAAGTTTTTGTAAATGTATAAAAATCTTACGTAAACTGTCAATCTAGTAAAAATTATTAATTACTTAGACGTAAGTCAGAGTAGCAGCTGCAGGTTAAAACCCAATCTGAACAAACATGGTTACATTAATTAATGCCTTTTACGAGTCTAGACCTTAATTTCAACGTTTGCCAAAGTGATAAGCTAAACCCAGGGTAAACGCTCGCGGTTCGCCCACATTATAGCGGTATGAAGCTTTGCCGCCCGTCACAGTAGCCGTAGCAAGTGTTGCATAATAAGTATTGAAGATATTGAGCGCATTCACCCATATTTCCGCTGGTCCGTATTCATAACCAGCGCGGATATTGCTCACCTTGTAACCCTTATAGCTCCGTAACTGCTGGTTATCTTGATAATATTTGCCCATGATCGTTTCCTCTGCACCTATACGAAATCCCCTAATAAAGTGTGGCTTATAAATCACCTCGGCATTACCCATAAAGTGTGGGGCATCCGGCATTTCGTAGCCATTGTACCTTACGCCGCTAGCGACATAATTCACAAATTTATGCAAGGCATTGGTTCCGCTCAGGCGCAGGTACAAGCCCTCCACCGGGCGGTAGCTGATACCGTACTCGATGCCTTTATGTCGCGTTGCGCCGGCATTCTGTGGCATAGTGGTATTATCCGGCAGGCGCACATTGATGATCTCGTTGCTGCCGTTCATCAGGTAAAAGCTGTAATCAATATACAGCTTATGTTGTGCCAGCGACAGCCAGCCGCCTAACTCATAATTTTTAAAGGTCTGCGGCAGCAGGTATACATTGTTGGTCGACTTGCCGAACACATTGGTGATCTGCGGCGGAACGTAGCCTTCACTGTAAGTTCCGTAAAAGCCGATGCTATGATAATTATAGGTGAAGCCAACTTTCGGGGCGACCTTACCATAATTGATAATGGTGGACGGCCCGCCGGTTACTTTGGAACCCGGCAGAGAATTGACGAAAGCGTACTGGAACGCATCATAACGCAAAGCCGCCGAAATACGCAGCCCTGGCGCAATGGTAAAATCATAATTGACATACGCAGCGAAATTGCTGATCACGGTACGATAATCGGCCATCACAGAATCCGGGTTGAGCTTGGTATAGCTGACATAATTTGTTACCCCGTTCTGGGTTTGCTTTTTGACCCATATAAAATCCTGGAAGAAGGATTGCGGGTCAAGCTCCCCGCTCGTGCCCACAATCAGCTTGCTGTCGAGGAATTTAAAACGTTGTACGTGTTGCAGGAACAGGCCATAAGACTTGAAGGCATTGGTATTGATATTGCCGCTGGCCGTATCCGGTGAAACAGGGTTGGTAGCTTGACCCCCAATCGGATAGCTCGCAATAGAATAGGATGGGTTTTGGGCAACCGAGTTGTTACGGTACATAAATGTGGCACTTGTGATCCCGTTCTCAGTCCAGCTGTGGGTGATGGTGGAACGCGCACGCAGCGCGGTTACTTTACGGTATGTAAAGAAAGATTGGGCTAAATAATTTTTGCTAACGAAATGGGCGCTGTCTAAATCCCCGTACATATCGCTGAAATAGTTGATGTAGGATACGCTGTTCGTCCAGGTGGTGGCGCTATCAATATGATAGTCGAGCCTGCCGGTTACCGCCGTTTTGTGAAAATCACTATATTGGATGGGGCCGTTGGTCTGGTTGGCATGATAGCCGCTCACAATAAAACCCAGCTTACCGGCGGTCGTACCAATCTGTCCGTCCACGCGCTTATAGCCTTGATTACTGGTTTGCCCGCTTAAGTATCCGGAAGTAAAAGCCGGTGGGGCTTGTGTAATCAAGTTGATCACCCCTCCAATAGCTTCCGCACCGTAAAGTGCAGATGAGGGACCTTTAATAATTTCTATGTTCTTAGCTGCTGTCATATTCATTTCCAGCAATGCATTGTGATTAAATACAGCTGAGGTGCGCAAAGGCAGGCCATCTTCGAGGTATAAAAACAGGTTATTCGTATTTATCGGCTGGCGGATGCTCATTTCGTGCTGCTCATTGCCGAGGTCTACCATGTTAACCCCCGAAACCTTGTTAACCAATTGATCAATCCGTTGGGCTTTCGTATCCTGTATTATCTGTGCGGACACGTTGGCGATTGCGATAGGTGCTTCGCTGCGTTTTTCAGCGTTACGGTTGGCACTTACCACAACTTGGTTCAGTTGGTTGGTTGAGGGTTTTAACCCAATAGCGAGTACGTCAGCGATAACTTTTATCGATTGGGTTTCGTAACCCATCAAACGAATCAGGAGCGTTGAAGTTGAACTTTGAATATGAAAATTTCCTGATGCATCAGAAGTAACTGTATGACCAGAGTTGTCAGTGATGATAGCGGAAGGTATGGCTTCTTTGGTTAAAGCATCATAGATTTTGCCTCGGATGGTATGATTTTCCTGTGCAAAAAGTGTATAGGTTAGCAATAAAATATATAGGGTTGTAAATATTTTTTTCATTGGAATAAGATGTACGATTGACATGCGGCTATCCTAGCCGGTTGCATAGCAATTGAATGAAATGATTTGAGTCGAACAGACCTATGGTCTAAAAAAGAAGAATACTATACAGTCTTAGGTGGTCGGAAGATCGTTTCAATGAAACTGCTGCTATAGCAATATCTGTAGCTTGGAAAGGCAGCTTGCTGCGCTTGTAAGACCGTAGCGTCGGTAAAGACCATACGGAACGGCTCCTGGAAAAAAGAAGTAACAACGCGGTTCAGATTGTCCCTTTCTTGTTGCTTTTTTTCTTTTTCGGTCGCTTCTTTCAGTTTTTTCATCAAGTAGCAGCGACCATTACAATGCATCCAGGGACGTGATTTGTTTTCACACAGTACCTTAGCGATGTAGCTTTGGTTGGCCTCAAATCCTGCATACACGAAAACCCTGGAAAGGGAGGAACCAATCAGGGCAACGAGCAGCAATATGGCTAAACACCGGTTTAACATTCGCCTCAAAGTTACGTATTCGTTCTTCCAAAAGAAAAGAGAATAGATTTACGGTGTCAACTAAAATCGGGAAATGAAAATCAACATGTAAACCAAATTCAGTAAAACCTAGTTTCAGGTATAAAGCAAAAGAAGCACAAGACATACAAAACACGTTTATTTGTTGACACCGGAATCGCACATCAAACGCACATCAAACACACATCAAACCCACATCAACCACACACTGCGCGTGTGCAAGATGTGTTTACGATGTCTCCTTGTTCTATGAAAATTGAGGGATTTTACCAAAGCAACTTCTAGGCGATTAAGACTTGTTGCAACAGCAATTGCCCAGACTTAAATTCCAGATCATTTTATTCCTATCTTGTCTTCCATAACTATGGGCGCAAAAATCATCCGGTTTATATTCTTCGGAAACTATTTCATAGGATTTCTCGCTCTCGCCTTAACCATTGAAGCAACGCTTCAGCTGGCAGTTCCCTTCAACTCCCACGCCTATTATGCCCTGATCTTTTGTGCGCCGATAGCCTATTACACACATGCCTACATGGGCAACCTGAAACTAACCAAGTCGACCAACCCCAGGGCCGCATGGTACATCAAACACAGGAAATTTCTAATCTGGAGCCAAGGGACACTTATAGCATCAAGCATAGCCATATTTATGTATCTGTTCTTTACGAACTTCTATTCCATATTTTACCTTCCAGCACTGTATTGGATTATAGTCTTTGGGATCCTTGGTGTTGCGATACTCTATTACGGCTTGCTCCCAGCCTACTTCTTCAACCTGAACCTAAGAAACACCGGCTGGCTTAAACCCTTTATCATAGGCTTCATGTGGGCTTGTACTGCGAATGTCTTGCCTTTGATTGTCTTAAAGATCGAGCGCGGCTACGACTTCCCTGCTGAAATCCTTTGGCTCTGGCTTTTTGTGAAAAATTGGATGTTTTGCACCGTAAATGCCATTATGTTCGACATAAAGGACTACGCCATAGACGCGAACAAGGAACTAAAAACGTTTGTTGTGCGGGTA
>JAQBOT010000394.1 GCA_028287885.1 Pedobacter sp. | reverse complement strand
TCAGACTAAATAGTCTCGGCAACCAACTTGGTATTGGTACAGGTATGGGATTCAGGTATGATGTTGATTATTTCGTCTTCAGATTTGATGTAGGACTTAAGCTAAAAGATCCTCAGTTCAATGGTTCAGAGCAGTGGGTTATCAGCAAGTACCTTAGCGGAGCCGGAGCGTTTAAAGCAGATTACTCTGCATCACATAGCCCTGATACTTACCGCTTCGTGCAATACAATTTTGGAATAGGATTACCATTTTAGAACAGCATTTTCAACTTGTCGAATATCGTTTCCAGGAATGTGCCTAAAGTTAATCCATTACTGTGGTTGAAATAGATAAAAACAAGTAGGATAATTAGACCAATGATCAGGAACTTTCTGAAGGCAAAGATCAGTACAATGATGATTAACGGAAAGAAGATCAGCCAGTTCGTGCTTATGGTATAGGGGTTTAAGCTGCCTTCTTTTTTATAAACGTACAATAGCTTACTGTGGGTTCCACTGATATTCTGATGTTTGATATATACGAAGGATGACTTCTCCAATTGCAGGGGCACAATGGCTACACCATCGTGAAAATTAAGCAGCTGGCTAAATCCACTAACCGTAAATGAATAAGTACCATTTATGTTTTCAAGCGGCCGTTCCAGGGAGTCTGACGCAATAACAGCAAGTTTGCTGTTCTTCAGCAAACTCTCTTTAACAATGAAATTGTTGATATCTATCTTTTGACTAAATGCATTGCTGCTGAATATAAGAAGCGCCAGAAATAAATAGATTTTCATTCTAAAGATCGTTTGTTGTATATAAGATAGCCCAAATGTAACAAAACGCCGTTTCTTTTTGCCGGATCGTCATATAAATTATAACTCAGGCTTACCGGCCCGAATGGCGTATGGTAAACCAATCCGGCGGTACCTGCATAATGCCAGGACTTAAATGCTGGTTCGTTCTTTACATTTTGCAGGTTTTCCTGCTGGAATTCTTTATATGGCAAAAAAGCGAATCCCTCAAGCCTGGCATCCAGGTTGTTTCTCAATCTAAAAACATTCTTCAGGCCTCCAGCAAGGTAAGTCGCTGCCCTAAATTTTTCCAGGAACAACGAACGGCTGTCTTGCATGGGGTAGAATGCAGGTGCATAAAGTAGGGTAGAATAGTAATTGGATAGCAGAGGGAAGTTGGATAGTACCCCTTCAAATAAGTAACCTAAGGTGTACTTTCCTTTGTTTAGAAAATAGTTCTCTTCACTAAGTTTCAGGTATCCCCAGTTTCGATTGTGTTTAGCCGTTACAAGCTCATTAGTCAGGCTGCTGCTTCGAAGAATATTGCCCGCATTATAGTTTTCCCTGCCGCTAATGTAGTTTGCACTAAACAGAAAATGCATTCCCCGGTTGGCGTATTGCTTGTAGTTCAGGCTATTTTGCTCAAAGTCAATGGTGGTTCGTACTCCACTGAATAACGTCCTATCTAGTATGTCGCCAACGGCGAAGGTGTTTGTCGGACTATACTTATCGTTATTATTGACATAAGCCCCGTTTGCGGTTATTCTGGTATTTCTGTTTAATGGCATCCCAAGCGTCAAAGCAATCTTACGGTCCGACTGTTCAATGTAGGTAAGCCTAGGATTTTCGATAAAGATCTGACTGGTGTTAAAGTAATTGAAATGATTGTAGGTGAGTTCTGCGGCTAGGAACAAGGGCAGGCGGGAGGGAAAGTCAACTCTGCCGTTGATCTGTGCTGATTCATAGAATCGGCCGGAGTAGAAGTTCGTTCCAAAAGTGTATGCCTTGCGGTTTAGATAGTAGTACTGCAATCCCAAAAACACATTACTTATTGGCCGGGTTGAAATGTTTCCTCCGAAGTCTATTTTGAAGCTCTTACGTGGCTGCGCATAGATTTCAAACGCATAACTATCAGTCGCCTGATCATAGGCTATTTTCGGGTACACAGTTTCAAAAGTTTCATCGGCAACAAGCTTGTAGTATCCCCGTTTAATGTCCGTTAGATCAAATGTGCCTTCCTTGTTTTTAAACAAGCGTTCGATGTATTTCTTCTGCGGGTTATTTACCCCAAAAACCTTTACACTGTTAAAAACTAAACCGGGCTTCTTGCTGTTGAAATCTGCACGCCTATCTGCAAGTTCCTGCTCCGTTGTTCTTCTGGTTACTTCACGTTTAATTTGTGCCATGTTGGCGATCGTTGCCTCATATCCCTGCTGAATAATTTCCGCCACAGGCTTAAAGTTTGACACACTGAAATCTTCGAGCTTGGGTTCAATGTAGACTCCTTTGTCGCCGATTAGTGTAGAATCAGACTTTGACAAGAATAAATAGATCAAAAAGCGGTTCATTAGCCTGTCATCCGTTGTTTTAGGATATTCCTTGAAATTTTTCGAAGAGACATTTGCGCCAATAACGTAGTCGGGTTTAAAATCTTTTAACATCACGTCGGCGGGGAAGTTGTTGTAAATCCCGCCATCAAACACATACTTACCGTCCAGTCTGATGGGGCGGTATACAAAAGGGACGGTTAGCGTAGCCCGAACGGCCTCCGCCAGACTACCATTCTTTACGGTAATGCTGGTCTGAGATAGAACATCCGAAACCATACACCGATAAGGCACAAAAAGATTGTCGAAGTTGTCTTTTGAGATTGCAGAAGCTTGGGAAAATAGCTCCAACAACGCAAAGTTTAAAGGAATGTCGTTAACCAGGTTTGATCGGAAACTTAGGCGTAAACTGGTGTCAATGCTTAATTTTGCA
>JAQBOT010000386.1 GCA_028287885.1 Pedobacter sp. | reverse complement strand
GCGCTCTTCATCATAGGTGCCTTGATGTTCCTTTATCCCATCTTGTTTTCTAAAAAAGACCGTGCAGGTTGTGTTGAACTCGATCCAGAACTTCAGGAAAAGTCTGAGTCAGACGAATCATCCACATTGCAGAACTAAGTTTCTGATTGCCCAGTTTCTCCGGCATTCGCCCGTAGCAATAATCAACAGGCGACACCCCTGCTTTACTATTCTAGATTTCAGTTCTGTGTAAATATGAGTAAGTTGATACTAAAGCTTTCTCGTAATTACTCAAGCTGACAGTATAAAGTTGATTAAATACTTGTTGGTGTGTATCTTGTAGATAATACAAGTAATCTAAAGCTATGAAAACAAACTACAAACTTGTCCATTTGCTGGTATTGCTGTGTGCAATCACCATCTTTTCCTGCAAAAAAACCGATAATGCGGCGTTTATTCCTGAGGAAAAACAAACCGTTGTTTTAACTGGAGACATTACCACAAATACGGAGTTGGATTCAAAAAACAACTATGTATTAAAAGGAAGGGTCTACGTAAAAAATAACGTGACTTTAACCATACCACAGGGTGTCACTGTCGTTGCGGAGGCTAGCGGCACGCCAGACACGAAAGCTGCCTTAATCGTTACCAGCGGATCCAAACTGAATATCAATGGAACTCTGGATCAGCCAGTCGTATTTACTTCTGGAGCACCGTCGAAAGCGGCAGGCGACTGGATCGGAATCATTGTACTTGGAAAGGCCTCTACCAACGGCGTCGCAGGTAAGCTTAACGTATCTGGTTTACCAGTCTCTGCTGATACCGAGTTTGGCGGCACCACCGATGACGATAATTCCGGATCAATAAAGTATTTACGTTTAGAATATGCCGGCGGTTTAAACCCGGCTATGGAAACCGAATGGGCATTAGATCAGGCAAGCGGACTTAGTTTGAACGGCGTAGGTTCCGGTACTGTACTGGAAAATGTCATGGTTAAATATTCCAATGATGATGCCTTTCAATTTGTTGGGGGTACGGTAAACGGAAAATATTTGGTTGCATATAACAACGGTGATGATAACTTTGATTTTGACAGAGGTTACCGTGGTAATCTGCAGTTCTTAATTTCATACCGCAGTGTACCGTCTACAGTGGCTATTCGCGCAAACGGAATGGAAAGCCTTAACGATATGGATGCCTCAGACGCCATGCCATATACCAGGCCGGTGATATCCAACATGACCATTATAGGTCCAAGTGCAGATCAGCCAGAAGCAGATCAAAGTCAGGGAATTTACATTCGGAGAAACACCCGGTTTGATGTTCAAAATTCAATTATTGCTGGCTACTCAAATGGTGGATTGATGCTCTGCCCTAAAACAAAACCAATCTTGGTAAATAATCTAGGCTCTGTCTTTAAATTCAATTTGGTCAATAGCGATGATCCTACAAGAGCCTTTACGTATGACAATGGACCTACTGGGGTTATTATTACGCCGGATGCTGCGGTTGCAGCATGGGCCATTGAGTCTGATCAAAGTTCAATCGAAAAGCCGTCATTAAACAGGAATGTAATTGTGAACCAATTGGCAGATTTGAAAGTGAAAACCGTGTACGCCGCGGGTGGTAGCCCTGATCTTACGCCTGCGGAAGGATCTGCGGCGCTTACCGGAGCAAATTTGGAAGATTCAGACTTCGCTAGTTTTGCAAAGGTTACCTATCGGGGTGCTGTAGGACCGTCGGATACCTGGGCTTTAGCAAGTGCCTGGCTTGATTGGAACTAGTGCTTAGCGCCGCAAAAACTACCTGGTATACAGGGTTTTATACTTGATTTTTTGGTTTTTTTACTAATTGGTAAACATTTTAAGTTGATTGTAAGTAGTGTATCGAAGAGTTTAGTAACTAACTAACAATCAAATACAATTAACCTACAAAACTAAAAAATGATGAACTTTAAACCATTAATGATTCTTGCATTCTCCGGGATGGTTTTTGCAGCATGTAATTCTAATAAAAGCGGAGGTGGATCTTCTGACTCCGCCACTACAGACACATCTATGACTGACTCCACGATGGCAGATACTTCAATGACCGATACTGCCGGAGCAGGTACTACAGGTACAGGCTCAGGCACTGGAACTGGTACACCTAGTACAGGTGGCGCCACCGGCACCGGAAGTGGTACAACTGGCTCTGGAACGGGAACAGGATCAAGTACTGGAAGTGGAGCAGGAACTAGTGGCGGCGCAGCTGGTACTGGAACTTCAAGTGGAAGTGGAAGCGGAACTTCAGGAAGCGGTACTGGAACTTCGGGAAGTGGTAGTGGAACTTCGGGTGGAAGTGGCTCAGGCTCTGGCACTCAAAAGCCACCACAACAATAATTATTTCCTATATATTGACTGAAAGCCTGCTATTATATTTTAGCAGGCTTTTCTTTTAAATCTGCATCCGCTGGATGCGGATTGCATTGAAGATTGCCAATAAGGCAACACCAACATCTGCAATAACTGCTTCCCACAAGGTTGCAAGACCGCCGGCACCGAGTATCAGCACAATGATTTTAACCGCAAGAGCTAGACTGATGTTTTGCCATACAATGTTTTTTGTTAATTGCCCGATCCGGATGGCTACTGAGATCTTCGAAGGCTGATCGTTTTGGATCACCACATCAGCGGTCTCTATGGTGGCGCCACTGCCTAAAGCCCCCATTGCAATGCCCGCATCCGATGCCGCAATTACAGGTGCGTCATTTATTCCGTCGCCTGCAAACGCCACCCGTCTACCTTGTGCCTTTAATTCTTCCAGTTTCTTTACTTTATCCTCCGGCAGCAAATCACCGTAGTATTCATCAATACCAAGTAAAGCAGCTACACGCTCCACAACTGAACGTTTATCGCCACTAAGCATCACAACATGTACTTTCTTCTTTTTAAGCGCAATAACGGCTGCTTTTGCGTCATCTTTGATTGAATCTGCAATAACAACGTAGCCAGCGAAATGATCATCAATAGCAACCGCAACGATGGTATCTTGAATATTCTCGAGGCTTGCGTCGTAGGTTACGCGACAATTCTTCAACAGCTTCAGGTTACCGGCGATTACACGTTTACCGTCTATGCTGCCTTTTAACCCATATCCAGAGATTTCCTCGAGACCTGTAACCATTAAAGGTGAATGTTCATCATTGGAATACTTAGCAATTGCAGTTGCAATGGGATGTGTCGACTTACTTTCGAGAGCAGCCAATAGTTTAATAAATTGTGTTTCCGGAATGTGCAGACTTACAACTTTTTGAACCTCAAATACGCCTTTCGTCAAGGTTCCGGTTTTATCCAGAACAACTGTATCTACCTGAGCCATTACATCAAGAAAGTTTGAGCCTTTAAACAGGATTCCATTCTTTGAGGCAAGGCCGATCCCTCCAAAGTAGCCTAAAGGAATGGAGACGACCAGGGCACAGGGGCAGCTGACCACGAGGAACACAAGCCCCCGGTAAAGCCACTCTCTAAAGCTATAATCCTGCACGATTAGGTAAGGTGCACACACCACAAGGAGGGCCAAAGCGAAAACTATGGGTGTATATACCTTTGCGAATTTGGATATGAAAAGCTGTGTTTTAGATTTCCGCGCCGTGGCATCCTGAACGAGCTCCAGGATCTTACTTAACTTGCTGTCTTTGTAACTCGCATTTACCTTTAGCAAAGCGGGTTGGTTGATGCTAATCATGCCGGCAAACACCTGCGCGCCTTTCAGCTTAGTTTCAGGCATACTTTCCCCAGTTAAAGCCGCAGTATTGAATGCTGCTTGTTCCGATTGCAAGATGCCGTCTAGCGGCACGAGCTCTCCCGCCTTAACTTGTATGGTCTCTCCCAAGTCAACCGTCTCCGCTTTTTGGCTTGAAACTTTTCCATGCCTGATTACTTCGACGAGGTCCGGACGAAGGTCCAGTAAAGACTTAATGTTTCTTTTTGCTTTGTCAACTGCTGCATCCTGAAACCATTCGCCAACGGAGTAGAACACCATTACGGCAAGTCCCTCGCTGTAAGCTCCTATGGCAAAAGCTCCGATTGTGGCTACGCTCATCAGAACAAACTCATTAAAGAAGTCAAATCGAATTGCTTTCCTATAAGCAAGATCAAGCACCTTATATCCCGACAGAAGAAATGCAGCTCCATAAATGAACAAACTTACATAGTTATTTAAGCGCAGCTGAAAGCCAAGTTCCAATATTTGCATGACGACAAGAATGAACAAGGCGACTAGTAGGGGTGCCTGAGTTCTCCATCCGCCACCTCCGCCATGCTCATGGCCGTGATCGTGGGCATGCTCGTTTTCGTTATCATGATCATGCTCATCTTCGTGATCGTTGTCATCTTCTCGATCCTTATCTTTCTGATCATGCTTAAGTTCATATTGGTGTTCATGAATTGTAGGCGTATGGCTTATCGAATCTTTCATTGTGCTATTTTCCTCGGTACAAAAGTAATAGCAATGCCCTGCAATTGTATTGCAAAGTTACTTTGTACAGGCTGCACAAATGCCTTTAACAATTAGCTCTCTTTCCAAAGCCACATAATTTGCTGGCAATTCAACTTCAGGAATGTGTGTCTTGGGGAGGCAATATGTTTCATTGCAGTGGCTGCAATAGAAGTGAACGTGAAGATCATGATGTTGTGTAGAATCGCAGTCTGCAGCGCAAATAGCAAACTTTGATGCCCCGCTTCCGTCTTCAATCCGATGTACCAGCCCGTGCTCTTCAAATGTTTTTATCGTGCGGAATAGGGTGACGCGGTCCAGAGGCTCCATGGAGAGTTCCATGTCCGTGAGGCTGACAGCTTTGGATTGTTTTTCTAGAAAGTCCAAAACGAGCAACCGCATAGCTGTTGGGTTTATTTGTTTTTGCAACAATTTGTTTTCTAGCGCATTCATCAATACAAAGATAAAGCAATTTAGAGCTTATCATCTCACCATTTAAAGCCTTATCATCTCACTGCTTCTAGTGCTTTAGATTTCCATTTAATTTGACATTTAAAATACCTGCTTTCTAATATTAATCGTAATATTGCAATTGATATGGGCACGACTAAAACTGAAATATTTACCTCCGAACAGAATCACCTTGCCATGTTGTTGAAGGCTCTTGGTCATCCGGCGAGGATTGCAATTTTACAGCATATGATGGCTGCGAATTCTTGTATTTGTGGTGATTTGGTTATTGAACTCGGGCTTGCCCAGGCTACCATCTCCCAGCATCTTAAGGAATTAAAGAATGCAGGCCTTATAAAGGGGACAATCGAGGGGGTTAGTGTTTGTTACTGCATAGATGTACAGGGCTGGGCATTGCTCTCCGCCCAGCTTGGAACCTTTTTATCGGCGTTTAATGGGGAGCAATCTACTGATGGATCATGTTGTAATTAGGGCTATAATTTTTTTGAGGAATTAAACAAAAGTCATATGGAAACTTTAGAATGGCAGAATTTCAAAGCGCAATTGTCTGCGCATCCCGATCATCATTTGCAGTTTGAATATGCAGAGAACACAAGGATCAGACCTTCTTTTCACATAACTGAAATTAAGCTGGCGCCGATTACCTCTGTAGATTGTGGCGGAAAGATGAATGCATGGACTGAAGTGATTGTACAGATTTGGGAACCTGAAGCTGAGGGTTCTGCAGTTGATACGCCTATGAAGGTAGCAAAAGCACTATCAATTATTGAACTTGTGGAGCGCTCGCTACCAATAAGCCAAAAAGCAACTGTAAAAATTGAATTTGGGAATACGCAATTCGACACCAGACAACTGCTACCTAGAGAGATCAAGGTAGTTGATGACAATCTAATTGTAGACTTGCGCCCAGAAACTGTTCAATGCAAAGCTATAGAAAGAGGACAGACTTGCGGTACGAACAGTGCAGGCGAGGAATGTTGTGCACCTGTAAAAGCAGAGCCTGCGAAAATGGAA
>JAQBOT010000384.1 GCA_028287885.1 Pedobacter sp. | reverse complement strand
TTCTGATCAGCTCTACTGCTGGATTGTTTTTATTTTTGTAGGGTCCAGATCTACCTGCTGTGACTTTAACCTCGGTTAGCTGTTGAGATTCTTCGAGCATCTGAATTTCAAGATCCTGGGACTCATGCGGCTTGATTGCCTTTCGGATCCTTCTATAGCCAATGAAATCAAGCTGCAGCATACTCTGATCGGTCGCGCTTTTGATCGTAAATTTTCCGTCTTGATCTGTTCGGGTTTGAATAGACGTTCCTTTAAAAGAGACAGTTACGTAGGAGAGTGGCAGCTTGTTCTTTGCATCTTTTACGGTTCCTGTTACTTCGGTTTGCTGACCAAAACCAGTAGTAACAATTGAAAAGAAAAGAAATGCTGTAAGGGAAATTTTGATAAGACCGAAGAACATTGTTTACCCTTTTTTAAGAAAAGCAGTTTTTAATACGATCCGCATTTTATCTGCTTTACATTCAACCTCAGCATCATCTTCCGTTAATCGTATATTCTTTATTACCATTCCCTTTTTTAGTGTGATTGAAGTTCCTTTAACAGGTAAGCTTTTTATTAGTATTACTGAGTCGCCATCTTTTAACAGATTTCCGTTGCTGTCTTTTACGTCCATTGTTTGTAATGTATCAAATTTTAAGCCTTAGAAAGCATATTAATTTAATTTGCAAGGATACTGTAATTATTTTTTATTAACGCTTTTATAGACGACATAAATATATTCCGCAAAAAACGAACAGTTTCTAAGCGGAGTAGGAAAACATATGTTTTTTATCGGTTTGTGGATTCAATATTACATCTACATGGTTTTAATGGCTTAGTTTTTATAGTATTTTTGCAAAAAGAAAATATTGTGGCTCATACTAATAAAAAAACTAACGAAACTGTAGATGTTGTCTTGATTGGTGCTGGTATTATGAGCGCCACCTTAGGAGTTTTATTAAAAGAACTTGAACCGGGCATTACGGTTGAAATATTTGAGCGACTTGACGTTGCTGCTGCTGAAAGTTCTGATGCCTGGAATAATGCAGGTACCGGACATTCCGCTTTTTGTGAATTGAACTACACACCGCAGCTGCCAGATGGATCTGTAGACACGTCAAAAGCTGTCACGATAGCGGAATCTTATGAGGTATCAAAACAATTTTGGTCGTACCTGGTGCGCGCTCAGCTTGTTGATGCTCCTGAGAATTTCATACGCAGTATTCCACATATGAGTTTTGTGTGGGGCGAGGAGAATGTTAATTTCCTTAAGGAAAGATACAATCAGTTGCAAAAGTCAAGCCTTTTCAAAGGGATGGTCTATTCTGAAGATTACGCCCAGCTGGCTGAATGGATGCCTTTGGTGATGAAAGATAGGGATCCTGCGGAGAAGGTTGCTGCAACACGTATGACCTTAGGTACGGATGTGAATTTCGGTGCACTTACGCGTATGATGTTTAGGGATCTGGAAACAAAAGATAATATAACTATGAACTTCAATCACGATGTTAAGAAATTGAAACAACGTGATGGCTTGTGGGAAGTTAAAGTTAAAGATCTTGCCAGTGGTGCACGCAGAACAATAAAAGCAAAATTTGTGTTTATTGGCGCGGGTGGCGGCTCATTACCACTTTTAGAAAAGTCTGGAATACCAGAAGGAAAGGGTTTTGGCGGATTTCCAGTGAGCGGACAATGGTTGAAGTGTACAAATCCAGAGATTGTAGAGCAACATAATGCAAAGGTTTATGGTAAAGCTGCCGTTGGTTCTCCTCCAATGTCGGTGCCACACTTAGATACCAGAATGATTGAAGGAAAGAAAGCCTTACTGTTTGGCCCATATGCCGGTTTTTCTACCCGTTTCTTGAAAAATGGTTCATTAATGGATTTACCCTTATCCATCAAACCAAACAATATAATACCGATGATTTCTGCGGGATTGGATAATATTCCCCTAACTAAATATTTAATCAACCAGGTTCGTCAGTCGCCGATCGATCGTCTTGAAGCCTTAAAAGATTATTTGCCATCGGCAAAATTAGAAGATTGGGAGCTCGAAAATGCTGGACAGCGTGTGCAGGTTATTAAGAAGCACGAGGAACATGGCGGAGTACTGGAGTTCGGTACTGAAGTTGTGACTGCAGCAGACGGCTCGATTGCTGCCTTGCTTGGTGCGTCTCCTGGTGCATCCACGGCCGTGTCTATTATGCTAACATTAATATCGCGGTGTTTCCCAGAACGGCTGAATACAGAAGAATGGCAGAAAAAGTTGAAACTAATGATTCCATCTTATGGCAAAAACTTGGATAACAATGCAGAGTTAACTGAAACCATTCGAACACAAACATCGCATGCTTTACAGCTTAACGTAGAAGTGTTCAATTAGTTCGGTCCTAATGTTCTCTAATTTGGCCTCAATGTTTATGGCGCTGGAAGCAGCGCCAATTCAAACAAAGAGATCGAAAGTTTGTTTCGTTAGTAAATAGAAGCATGCCTCGTTGGTCAAAAATTGCGCTAAAAATTCTGGGTGTCATACTCATCCTCATCTCAATCGGATATATTGCTATTGCTATTTACGTTAATTCGCATAAAAAGGAGCTATTAACGACCATTACTAAGGAACTAAATAAAAATTTAGATGGTTCTCTAGTTGTTCAAAACATGGAGCCAAGTTTTCTGAAAGGCTTCCCCGGTGTTTCCCTGACGCTCAAAAATGTGGTGATGAAGGACAAACAATGGAGCCAACATCAACATACATTACTTAATGCTAAGCTTTTTGACATCTCGGTAAATACGTCCGGCTTATTAAGGGGTACAATTGAAATTGATAAAATCACAATTAGCAATGCTTCCATATACCTATTTACAGACAGTAATGGATACACCAATACTTCCATTTTCCGCAAGAAGAAGAGCGTTGACAGCGTTGGCCAAAGTAGTTCCTCGACGGAGATAAATAAGTTCCAGTTTAAGAACGTGGATTTTGTTTTCGACAATCAAAAAAGCAATAAACTCTTCCAATTTGCAATTGACCGTTTAACGGGAAAAATTGATTACACTGGTTCTGGTTGGGACGCGGATGTAAATTTGAACGCATTAACGAAA
>JAQBOT010000379.1 GCA_028287885.1 Pedobacter sp. | reverse complement strand
GGGTTATGTGGAAAGTTTACAACATGAGCATATTTGGGCCCAAGGTTTACGATAACTTCCCTCCAAACTTCTTCTTCATTCCCGGAGAACAGGACGTCAGGGTCATAGTTATTGGAAACGATCCAGGTGTTCTCCTTCAACTCAGACTCCAGTTGTCCTTCTCCCCAGCCAGAATAGCCGATAAAGAACTTTACTTCGTCTTCTGCGAGAATGCCACTTGAGATCAGCACTTTTAACGTCTCGAAATTGCCACCCCAGTAGACGCCTTTTGCAATCTCCAGGCCGTCATTCATCTTATCATAACAACGGTGAATGAAGTGAATGGTGTCAATTCCGACCGGGCCGCCAACATAAACGGGGAAATCAGCATACTCCAAATCGGGGATCAAATCTTTTAATAGCAGATTACTTCTTTGATTTAGTACAAAGCCGATTGTTGCCACTTCCTCATGCTCGGCAACTAATATAACTGAACGCTTGAAGTTCGGATCGTTAAGAAAGGGTTCTGAGATTAACAAACGGCCTTTGGCGGGATTGAGTGGGCTTAACATTTCAAGAATTTACGCATCATTGTGAAAAACTATAACCAAATTTGTACCAACTATGGAACTATCAAAAGAATCACTGCAGAACCTCCGGCAGGAATACCGCTCTTCTGAATTGTTACAGCAAGATGTAGACCAAAACCCAATGGATCAGTTTAAAAAATGGTTTACGGACGCGCTAAACGCACAATTATACGAACCAAACGTGATGACGCTGGCAACAGCAGATCCCTATGGCAAGCCTTCTGCGCGGATTGTCTTGTTAAAAGGATTCGATGAGCATGGGTTTAACTTTTACACGAACTACGACAGTAAGAAAGGTTCTGAGCTAAAACAGAACCCCCAGGCGGCATTGGTATTCTTTTGGGCTGAACTGGAACGTCAGGTACGGATTGAGGGCATGGTGAGTAAACTAGACCCTGAGGTCTCTACGGAATACTTCCACTCCCGCCCAAAAGGCAGTCAGATTGGCGCAATGGTGTCCCCGCAAAGCCAGGTGATTTCTAGTCGCGAGGCATTGGAGCAGCAGGTTTTGGCATTGAAAGCCCAGTACGCAGATTTAGAGGTACCACGACCAGAGCATTGGGGTGGCTACCTTGTGGAGCCACAGCACATTGAATTCTGGCAAGGCCGCCCGAGCAGATTGCACGATAGAATAAGCTATGACCTGGTGGATGGTGTTTGGATTATTAATAGATTAGCTCCATAATTGAATAGCATAATGAATAACATCTCTGTAATTGGTTCTGGAACCATGGGGAACGGCATTGCCCATACCTTTGCTCAGTTTGGCTACCAGGTAAATCTGATCGACATCAATGATCAGGCTTTGGAAAAAGCACGACAAACAATAGCCAAGAACCTGGATCGTCAGGTAAGTAAAGGCAGCATATCGGAGGGGGAAAAAACGACAACATTAAACAACATAAAGACCTTTACTGATCTGCAAGCGGGTGTTGCCCATGCAGATCTTGTGGTGGAAGCAGCCACAGAAAGCCTGGACTTGAAGCTGAAAATCTTCAAGGACATGGATGCCTTTGCCCCTGCACATGCCATTCTGGCTAGCAATACCTCTTCCATTTCCATAACGCATATTGCTTCTGGAACCAGTCGCGCTGCGCAGATCATTGGTATGCATTTTATGAATCCAGTACCTGTTATGAAGCTTGTTGAGGTAATTCGCGGATATGGCACCAGCGACGAAACCACGGCAAAGATTATGGAGCTGAGCAAAAAGCTTGGAAAAGTTCCTGTGGAAGTGAACGATTATCCTGGCTTTGTTGCAAACCGCATTCTTATGCCAATGATCAATGAAGCTATCTTTACCTTGTTTGAGGGGGTGGCCGGTGTTCAGGAAATCGATACTGTGATGAAGCTGGGAATGGCCCATCCAATGGGACCTTTACAGCTTGCAGACTTTATCGGATTGGATGTATGCCTTGCCATTTTAAACGTATTGCATGATGGTTTTGGCAATCCTAAATATGCCCCTTGCCCCCTGTTGGTGAATATGGTTCGTGCTGGAAAGCTAGGCATTAAGTCTGCTGAAGGCTTTTACGACTACGCGAAAGGGCCAAAAGAGGGAACAGTCTCAGCGAAGTTCCTTAACTAAAAATTTTAGCATCCAAAGGATTAACCCTAACTTTACCCCATGAACGAAAACCTGGACCCTTCTTTTGAAAACTTAAGTCCGACTGAACGCGATATTGAAAAGGTATTGCGGCCACAGACTTTTGACGACTTTACGGGTCAGGAGAAGGTGATGGAAAACCTTAAGATTTTTGTGGCAGCTGCCAAGCTGCGTGGTGAGCCATTGGATCATGTGCTTTTGCATGGCCCTCCGGGCTTAGGTAAAACAACGCTTTCCTATATCATCGCGAATGAAATGCGGGTTGGAATTAAGGTAACATCCGGACCAGTGCTGGATAAACCCGGCGACCTTGCCGGATTGCTGACCAACCTGGATACGGGAGACATACTTTTTATTGATGAGATCCACAGACTGAGTCCGCTTGTTGAAGAATACCTGTATTCGGCAATGGAGGATTATAAAATTGACATCATGTTGGAAAGTGGTCCAAATGCACGTTCCGTCCAGATCAACTTAAATCCGTTTACACTGGTTGGTGCAACCACACGTTCTGGTTTGCTTACGGCACCGCTACGTGCCCGCTTTGGCATTAACTCCCGCCTTGCCTATTATGACGCCAAGTTACTGACAACCATTGTTCAGCGCTCTTCTGAAATCCTGAAAACTCCGATCACCGATGAAGGTGCATATGAGATTGCAAGAAGAAGTCGCGGAACACCGCGTATTGCGAATGCATTATTGCGCCGGACGCGTGATTTTGCGCAGATAAAGGGTAACGGAGAAATTGATACGGAGATTGCACGCTATGCGCTAACGGCTTTAAATGTGGATGAGCATGGATTGGATGAAATGGACAACAAGATCCTGGTTACCATCATCGATAAGTTTAAAGGTGGCCCGGTCGGTTTAAAGACCATTGCCACCGCCGTTGGTGAAGATGAAGGTACCATTGAAGAGGTCTATGAACCGTTCCTGATACAGGAAGGTTACCTGATGCGCACGTCCAGAGGCCGCGAAGTTACGGAAGCGGCATACAAGCACCTGAAAAGGATCTACCACAACCAGACTGGCCGGCTGTTTTAGAGATCCTTTTAGGCTTATATCTTCATTTGGTAGTTCCCGACCTTATTTTCTGAACACGAACCAGTAGATCATTAACAGCACAACAAGTACAGGTATAATCCATTTTAATACGGGACCAGCGCCTTTGTCGTTCCGCTCCGTTACTGCCTCAGGAGCCGGTCCAGGGTTATCTGCATGTTTATTGTAGTCGGTCTCAATTGGCTTCGGTGCTTGTTGGGAA
>JAQBOT010000358.1 GCA_028287885.1 Pedobacter sp. | reverse complement strand
TTTACTGGCTTACCTGGAATGATCCTTGGGCTAGCACTTCCGCATGAAAATATCACCTGGTTTGCTACAAGGGTTATTAACCGTCAGATATCGCCTACTGAACTTGCTCCACCAAGCAGAGGGAAAGTTACGGACAAGAAACGCTTAAAGGACATACTCACAAAAGCAATGAAGAATTGGGGAAACTATGCACAGTCGGCCATAAAAGCCTTTACATTGTAAAACATCCTTAGCCTAGGTCTGGCTTATATGAATTTCTGTAACTTTACATCAACCAATATATTATAAACAAGAATGAAAGAAGTAGTAATTGTATCTGCATTAAGGACTCCTATTGGGAGTTTCGGAGGCGCATTAGCAAGTTTCTCTGCCACCCAGCTGGGCGGTATTGTAATTAAAGCAGCAGTAGAAAAAGCGGGTATAAAGCCGGAAGATGTACAGGAAGTGTACATGGGCAATGTACTATCGGCCAATCTTGGGCAGGCCCCTGCAACTCAGGCGGCAAAAAATGCTGGATTACCAGATGTACCTGCAACAACAATAAATAAAGTCTGTGCCTCTGGTACTAAAGCAATTATGCTTGCTGCACAAAGTATCGCTTTAGGTGAAAACGACATCGTGGTAGCTGGTGGAATGGAAAGCATGAGTAATGTCCCCTTCTATTTGGACAAGGCAAGAACCGGTTATCGTTTAGGACATGGACAGATCATAGACGGCTTGGTAAAAGACGGATTGTGGGACGTTTACAACGACTACCATATGGGCTCTGCAGCTGAGCTCTGCGCAAGTGAATGCAACATTTCAAGAGAAGATCAGGATGCGTATGCGGTTGAATCTTATACAAGATCTCAGGAAGCAAGCAACAGCGGTCGGTTTAAATCAGAAATTGTAAGCTTAGAGATTAAAGATAAAAAAGGTAACATTTCGGTTGTTGATCAGGATGAGGAGCCTTTCGCCGTAAAATTCGATAAGATCCCAGGCTTAAAACCCGTATTTGCTAAAGAAGGAACCGTAACTGCAGCAAACGCTTCTGCTTTAAACGACGGTGCCGCAGCATTGGTGCTGATGAGTCATGATAAAGCTAAAGAACTTGGTTTGAAGCCTCTGGCGAAGATCCTGGCATACGCAGATGCCCAGCAAGCTCCGGAATGGTTTACAACAGCACCCGCTAAAGCGATTCCCTTGGCGCTAAAACGTGCCGGAAAGGACATTTCTGAAGTAGATTATTTTGAAATAAACGAGGCCTTCTCTGTAGTCGCCCTTGCGAATAACAGGGCACTGGACCTTGACGCCGACAAGGTGAATCTAAATGGCGGAGCCGTATCACTTGGGCACCCACTTGGTGCTTCCGGCGCAAGAATTGTAGTGACGTTGTTGTCGGTTCTGGAACAGAAAAATGGCACAATTGGCGTTGCCGGCATCTGTAATGGCGGCGGTGGTGCCAGTGCATTGGTCATTGAACGTATAAACTAAAGCTAGATGTTGAAAGGCATAAGATATTCATTAATAGCCCTATTGATAAGTTGCGCAAGCCTTAATGGCTTTGCACAACTTAGTAAAAAAGCTGCCAGTGTCGGTGATGGAGGTCAGGATTCTTTGCTTAAGCTGAGCAGAGAGATTTTCTCTGCACCCAACAACCAGATTCGCTTTGCAAAAAATGCTGCTTTCGTAAAGAACCTGGTAAGCGTGTTGAAAAATACCAACTCTTTCAACTATCGTTTCGACTCCCTGCAGAGTATCTCGCATGTTGTTTCTCCCGATCAATCGTTTAAGATATTTTCCTGGTTCGTGCCGACGGATGATGGTGCCTATCGTTTTTTTGGAAGTATTCAAATGCGTACTGCCGATGGATCATTGAAGCTTTTTCCTTTGATTGATGATACAGAAAACTTTAAAGATCCCAATGCGATTACCGACAACCGGAAATGGTTCGGCAGCCGATACTATGAGATCGTACCCATTACAAATCCGGGGAAGCAAACCTGTTATGCCTTATTGGGCTGGAAAGGAAACAGCAGCAAAACTTCGAAGAAAGTTGTTGAGATCCTTTCATTCGCCAATGGCCAGCCTGTGTTTGGCAAAGAAATCATCGAAGGACAAAAAAACACAGCCGCTAAAAACAGGATTGTATTTGAATACAATAAGCTTAATTCCATGACCTTACGTTGGGATAAAGCGGCAGGCATGATCGTCTTAGACCATTTGGCACCTTTTAATCCTGATATGGTGGGCAATTACGAATACTATGCCTCTGACTTGAGCTTCGATGGCTATAAACCTGTAGGCGGGAAACTAAAGCTGATCGAGAACATCGATTTAAAAAATGATCCGAGCCGGCAAGACGACTTCTACATAGACCCGAAAAGGAAAGATATACCGCCAAAAAAGAAGTTTTAATGGGGTTTTAAGGGCAAATTATTAATTTGCGACTTTGACAATGTGTGGGTATCTTGCCCATTCTTTTTAGCGTAAACTTCTAATTTTTTATAAAGTTTAAAATCAATTAACACAACACACAAAATGGAAGAAATTCTACAGCCGGAACATTTATCAGACACAAAAGAAAGACACCCTAAAGGTCTGTATGTTCTTTTTACCACAGAAATGTGGGAACGGTTTAACTTTTATGGAATGCGTGCTTTGTTAACCCTCTTTTTGGTTAACGCCTTACAATTTTCAGATAAGGATTCGGCAATTGTATATGGAGGTTTTCTTGGCCTGTGTTACTTAACGCCAATGCTTGGTGGCTTTGTGGCAGACAGGTATTTAGGAAACCGGAACTGTATTATGCTTGGTGGCTTGGTCATGGGCATCGGACAGTTGTTCCTGTTCTATAGTGGATCTATTTACGACACCAACCTGGAATTGGCCAAGATGATGATGTGGACCGCTTTAGGGATCATCATTATGGGAAATGGTTTCTTCAAACCAAACATATCGTCCATGGTTGGGCAACTATACAAAAAGGGTGACAACAGGTTAGACTCTGCATTTACCATTTTTTACATGGGTATTAACGTTGGTGCATTCTTAGGGATGTCCATCTGCCCTTTCCTTGGTGATGTTAAAGTAGGCGACGTAAGGGTTGTAGAAGCTTTTAGATGGGGATTTTTAGCCGCTGGTGGTGCAATGGTTTTTGGAACATTGTTGTTCTACATGTTGAAAAACAAATATGTTGTTGATCCACAAGGACGCGCTGTAGGCGCTAAGCCAGACTTCTCTTTAAACCTGAACCAAACTGACGGGGAAGTAGAGAAAGCAAATTTCACAAATGGAGCTTTATTCTCTTCTGTGCTATTGATGGTGGTTCTGTACTTTACTTTCCACTACTTATCCATTGATCCAAACCCGATAAAAAGCTGGGTTTACCCGTTTATTTATGCTGCGGCGATTAGTTTAGCGGTATTAATTATGACAGATAAGTCGATCACCAAAGTAGAACGTGACCGCATTATCGTAATGTACATTATTGCATTCTTCGTAATCTTCTTTTGGTCTGCATTCGAACAGGCCGGATCTTCATTGACCTTTGTGGCAGATAAGCAAACAGATTTAAACTTCCTAGGGATTCAATTGCCGCCGAGTTTCGTTCAGAATGCCAACTCCATTTTCATCGTCGTGTTTGCCCTACCATTTAGCTGGTTGTGGTTAAAGCTTCAAAAGAAAAACTTAGAGCCAATTTCTCCAGTTAAACAAGCAATTGGCTTGTTGCTACTGGCAGTAGGCTATTACATCATCGCTGTTCAAGTTGGTAGAATTGGAAACACCGGCAAGCTGGCAGTACATTGGTTATTCATCATGTACCTTTTCCATACGCTTGGCGAGCTGTGCCTTTCTCCTATTGGTTTATCCCTGGTTGCAAAGCTTGCACCTAAGCGCTTCTCCTCTTTACTAATGGGTGTATGGTTTATCGGGAATGCTGCAGGATACGCGCTGGCAGGAACCTTAGGCGCATTGATTCCACCGACTGGTGATAAATATGAATTTGCGACCAAAAACAATATCAACTTAAAAGGTATTCTGGATGGTAAGGTACAGGCAACGGCAGAACAAGTTGCGATGCTTGCTAAAGAAAAGATTGACTTGGTTTACCCAACGATTTTGGGTTTTACGGTGCACAACTTATATGAATTTTTCATGGTGTTTGTTACGCTCTCGGGGATTGCAGCCATAGTGCTATTTTTAATCTCGGGCTTCTTGAAAAAGATGATGCACGGCGTGAGATAATCAGCCAAAACACATATTTTAACCCGCAGTTGAGCTATCGCTGCGGGTTTTTAATTTTAAATCAATAGTTTCGCAAAGTTTAATACCATTGGAATAGCATACGTGAAAGACAGCTTAGTAATAATACCCACTTACAACGAGAAAGAGAATATTGAAAAGATCATCAGGAAAGTTTTTGGGCTTGGGTTTGATTTCGACATTCTAGTTATCGATGATGGATCTCCGGATGGAACAGCAGATATAGTTAAAAGCCTGCAATCAGAATATCAGGGCAAACTTCATCTGGAACAACGCGTAGGAAAATTGGGCTTAGGTACCGCCTATATTCACGGCTTTAAATGGGCATTAAGCCACCAATACGCCTACATCTTTGAAATGGACGCAGATTTTTCACATAATCCGGAAGATCTGATGCGACTAAAAGAAGCATGTATTGAAGGCGCTGATGTTGCTATTGGTTCGCGATATGTTCAAGGGGTGAATGTTGTAAATTGGCCCATGAGCAGGGTTTTGATGTCTTACTTTGCGTCCATGTATGTACGACTCATTACCAGGATAGACATCCAGGATGCAACTGCCGGATTTAAGTGTTATCGACGAATCGTACTTGAAACCATTCCCTTAGACAAAATCCAGTTTGTAGGTTATGCCTTCCAGATTGAAATGAAGTTTACGGCAATAAAGTACGGTTTTAAAGTAGTTGAAGTGCCAATCATCTTCACCGACCGTACGGAAGGTGTCTCCAAAATGAGTACCCGTATTTTCAGGGAAGCTTTTGTTGGCGTTATTGAGATGAAAGTAAACAGCTGGTTCAGGTCGTATAAAAGAAGTTAAGCTTTATTGGCCCGCATCATCTCTGAAAAGCTCATTTTATCTTCCATAGCTTTCATGATCAAGGTTAATCGTTTAATCTTTGTAGGTTCGGTTTTTGCTGAATTAAACCAATTGATGTAGTAGTTCTGATGCGACTTAGGCAATTTCAAGAAGTTTTCCTTACACCGCTCATCTTCATCTAAACACATCTCCATTTCCATAGGCAATTCAATCTTAAAAGTGGTATCCAGCTCAAGTTGAACCAGTAGCTCAGCCCCAGCTTCTTTTCTCAGCTGTTTCCTGAGTGAAGCTTTAAGAGCCATAATGAAGTCTCCCCCGCCCATTGGGAC
>JAQBOT010000353.1 GCA_028287885.1 Pedobacter sp. | reverse complement strand
TTTCTGTTTTAATTACAGATGGTGCAAATGGCAGCTATTGCTATTTCAATAACTCCCTCGTATTTGCACCAGTATTTAAAGTTCCAGTCGCGTCGACAGCAGGAGCAGGTGACGCCTATCTCGCTGGTACGATTGCCGGTATTTGTTGCGGCTTACCCTTACATAAAAGTCTTGATATTCCATGTTTTCCAGAGTCAGCACTTGAAAGCGCAATGGAACTTGGGGCCTTGCTGGCAAGCCTTTCTGTAAGTTCTTATGATAGCATTCACCCAAGTGCAAACGCTTGCAGCTTGTACAAGTTTGCCGAAAAAAACAGTATTGAAATGGGAGAAGACTTTCTGAAGCTTTTTTCAGACTGCAAAGGTGAGGATGGTTGATTGATTAAACGGGCTTGTTAAGAAATATTGTTAATCATTATTAGAGACATGAATATGAAAGTACTATCCATTGAAGACGTAATACCTGAGTCAAACATTGTCGTTTTCTCTCCGCACTTTGACGATTTCTTATTTATGTTGGGGGGCTATGTTTCGGAACTTAAACGGTTTGATCTCTTAAACACAAAGAGCTTTCATATCCTTATCTTATTTTCAAGAAGCAATTATCAGGCAGGATCTGGAGATAAGAATTTCGACGTCAGTCTGGAAAGGGTGAAATTTGCCACTGGAAACCGACTGTTGGAAGATCAGGAGTGTATCGATGAGATTTTAGGGAAATCAAACTACCGCTATGAGCTTGCTGGGGAAAATGAATGTTTTACAAGAGGGAAACACATGGCGAACAGTGAGATGGAGTTTCCACATGGGATGTTTGATGATTTCAATGAACTGGATACAGCAATATTTGAAAGGATGAAGAGCCGTATTAAATTTTGGTCGGCATTCAGTGATACTGCCCTGGTCTTCCCATTGGCATTTAAGGAACACATCGACCACTTCATAGTTAGGGAAGCAGCTGTGGAAGTAGCTAAAGATTCGGGGGCGCATGCTAAGGCAAGCTTTTATTTTCAGGAGGATAAACCTTACGGAGGAATTACCACAGAGGAGGAAGCTGCCAGAACGGAGAACTTTATTACTGAACACAAGTTGGAGTCGCGAACATACCGCTATGATCCTGAGTCTATGATCAATTTGGCTTTTAAGCACTATACTAGTCAGGTTGAAGAGGTTTACAAGACGGGGATAAGAAACCGTGCTGCAGCCTTACAAGAATTGATGAAGTCTGACTGCGCTTGCGACAGGATTTATAAATATAATTCTGGGCAAACAAAGTAGCTTTTTTGAACACCTTCAATGTTAGAAGGAACTTAGATTAATACTTGCGCCAGATAGTCCAATGCTTTATTAAGAATCAAAAGGCCGGTAAATTTCTGTGAAAGTTGCTACTATATATTCGGATTGTAATTGAAACAGATCTTCATGGCGTGAGTCTGTTAAAAAGAAAGCCTGCGCTTTTTGTGCCTCTTCTAAACTCGGAAAATCACATTCCCAAATCAGGGTATTGGAGGCATCGCGGCCAGAACATGGTATATATCTCTTTCCTTTTGGGACTTCGGGATTTCCAAGTTCGTATTTTTCAAACTGCTTTTCAATTTCCAGATACTGTTTGGCTTTTTCTTGCTTAAAAATTTGCACATACCTTAATTTATATCCCATACTGTGGTATAGAGCTTTTCTGAGTTGTCATTTTTTGATAATTAGCTCTTAGCAAGATAGATAAAAACAAGAATAAATCTTAGAACAAATAAGATGCTATTTTTTCGAAGAAGGTGACGATTGTTCACGCATCCACCAAATGTTGGTTGGAAAACAGCATTCGCCAAATGGCCGTATCCAGGAATTAAATTCTTAGTGCAAAAGCTTATTAAAAAGGAGGCTGTTGCCTCCTTTAATGAAATCTCTTATAAGAGTTACGCTTTTTTGCATCTATTTCTTATCAGAAACTACCAGTCGTTGATGTTTAGTCGTGGCTGTGATGTCTGCCTCCATGCCGGTCATCTCTGTCCCGGTGCTGATAAATTACTCCCGTCATGGCTTCTGTATTTGGCGGCATCGTCAGTGTTCCGTGACCCCTAAGGTCGTCATAGGCACCTGTGGCACCGACAATCTTCCAAGTTCCAAAGTTAGCCGCTAAGTTGCAGTGCTGACGAATGCTAACCGTTCCTTTTGGTGTTGTCAATACAACATCGCAGTTCGCCCTAGTTCCATTTGCATAGGTATGGACAGCCATTGTCGCAGTCCCCGACACGTGAGAAGTTCCGCCTGTCGTAAATGTTCCTACAACATTGGGGGCTGTTGCAAAATCAAAAACCGCGGTGATGGTAATCCGTTTTGCCCCATGGTGTTTATGTTTAGGATAGGGCTTAAAACTCATTGTGGAAATAGCAATCATACACAGCACAATTGCTAAATAAAGAAATTTGATCTGTCGCATATTAGACTCTCCTTTTCTTTGGATAATTATGATCCATCCTAAATATAGCACATCAGACGGTACTTTAGACCGCTATTTAGCGAGCGACGCGTAATCGGTGTTGAAACAGCTATATGATTTATTTAAGCACTAAGTCTTCTTTCATTATTTGAAGATATTCATAGAAGTGGTTCAAAACGGTTCCGCTTTTCCAGACCAGTTTATTTCATCCCGCTGCTATCTTTTTAAGCATCCCT
>JAQBOT010000338.1 GCA_028287885.1 Pedobacter sp. | reverse complement strand
TTTCTTACCGGTCATTTCCAGTATTTTTTTCGCCAGCACTATAGTCCAGGTTGGAACACCTGATATGTTGGTTAAGTTTTCATGTATGGTGGCCTCTGCCATACGTTCAATCTTTTCTTCGTAGTTGTCCATCAAGGCGATGGAAATATCCGGGGTACGGTAATATTCAGCCCACATGGGCAAATTTTTGATTAAAACAGCCGATAAATCACCATAAAAGGAGTTTTCGTTAAGCTGATTAATTTGGTGGCTACCTCCAAGTACCAAGCCTTTGCCGGTTAGAATCTGGTTGTTCGGTCGATTGTTGCAGAAGATCGACAGCATGTCTTTTCCTCCTTTATAATGGCATTCCTGCAGTGACTCTTCAGAAACTGGTATAAACTTACTTCGATCGTTTGTTGTGCCGGATGATTTTGCAAACCATTTGATCTCTGAGGGCCAAAGAATGTTTTGTTCGCCTTTCATCATCCTTTCGATATAAGGCTTTAACGTTTCGTAAGTTTGAATTGGAACCCGTTCTTTATATTGTTCTGGAGTCTCAATGGAAGCATAATCATACTTATTTCCCCACTCTGTGTTTTCTGCTGTCGAAATTAGGGAGTGAAACCATTCTTCCTGTACATCCAGTGGATATTTCATGAAAAGCTCAATCTGATGGACACGCTTTTTCATGTACCAGGTAAAAATCGAATTTACAATTGCCATATTTGGTTAGTAATACAAGATTATAAGTTTTTTTTGCGCAATACGAAGTTTGATCCAAGATAAACCTTCTTAACCATTTCATTCGCAGCCAGTACTTCGGGGGTACCCGATTCGAGGATCTTTCCTTCAAACAACAGATAAGCACGATCCGTGATTGAAAGGGTTTCCTGCACATTGTGGTCTGTTATCAATATTCCGATGTTTTTTTCTTTTAACCGCGCTACAATGGTTTGGATTTCCTCTACCGCTATCGGGTCAACTCCCGCAAATGGTTCATCAAGTAAAATGAAGTTCGGACTGGCGGCAAGTGCTCGAGCAATCTCGGTTCGCCTACGCTCTCCACCTGAAAGTAAGTCGCCTCGGTTCTTTCTAACCTTATGCAAGCTAAATTCATTAATCAACTCCTCGAGCTTTTCATACCGTTCTTCCTTACCCATGCTCGTCATTTCGAGAATGGCGAGAATGTTGTCTTCAACAGACAATTTTCTAAATACCGATGCTTCCTGAGCTAAGTATCCAATCCCTTTTTGTGCCCTCCGGTACATCGGGTCACGAGTAATGTCTTCGTCGTCAAGAAATATGGTGCCCGCATTGGGTTTAATCAAGCCTACAATCATGTAAAAAGAAGTCGTCTTTCCCGCTCCATTCGGCCCCAGCAGACCAACTATTTCTCCCTGACTAACATTAAAAGAAACATCATTTACGACTGTTCTCTGTTTATATTTTTTTACTAGATTTTCGGCTCTTAATATCATTTATTCCGTGTAATCGCTTCGGATTGCTTTTATGTTTAATTGTATGCGTCTTTGTTCTTTCCAGATGTTTTCCTCTATGGTATAACACACAGAGAACGGAATGTTTGGTTTTAAAATACTTTCATACTCCGCTAATCCGAATCCGATGCTTTCAAAAATAGGCGAATTTTGTTGCTTTAGGTTTAGTTTTAAATGTTTATCACCAACCACAAAGACCCTTCCAGTACAGAAAACATTGTGTGTAACAAACACCGGAGCTTGGTTTAAAGGTCCAAATGGTGCCATTTGTGCAATGATTCGTTGGAATTTACCATTAATCTGATCGAAAGTTATCTCTGCGTCAATATTTATCTCAGGGCACAACTGATCTGCTGTAATTGTACTTGCCACGGTATCCTCAAACCGTTCAGAAAACAGTTCATAGTTCTCCGGTAGCATAGTCAGACCAGCTGCAAATTTATGTCCGCCAAATTGCACAAGCAAGTCTGCGCAGCTCAACAAGGCTTCATAAAGGTCATAACCTGGAACCGAACGTGCCGATCCAGTAAGAAATCCATTGGAATGGGTTAGGACAATAGTTGGGCGGAAATAGGTTTCAGTTAGCCTTGAGGCTACAATACCAATCACACCTTTATTCCAGCTTTCATTAAAAACCACCGTTGTTTTCCTGTCTGTTAGAATTTGACAACCTTTAATAATGTCCAATGCTTCGGCAGTTATGTTTTGATCTGACGTCTTTCGATCGGTATTCTGCAGATTAATCAGCAAACTTTGAATCTCCGCACTTTCTTTCTCTGCACAAAGCAGCATTTTTACCGCTTCGCGTGCGTGATCCATTCTGCCGGCAGCATTAATGCGTGGTGCAAGTGTGAAAACCACATCGGTTAAAGTAAATTCTTTATCTCTCCCGGTACTAGCCAATAGTGCTTTCAACCCGATACATGGATCTGTGTTTAATTTTATCAGACCATGGTAAGCAAGAATCCTGTTCTCATCAACAACTGGAACAATGTCTGCTGCAACACTTACCATAACCAGGTCTACATATTGCTCATAGCTTTCCTTCGGTAAATTGTGGGTAATGGCGTAGGCTTGTGCAAGCTTAAAGCCAATACCGCAACCAGCAAGTTCCTTAAAAGGGTATGAACAATCATCCCGTTTAGGATCAAGCACAGCGATAGCGTCAGGTAGGTTGTCGCCTGGCAAATGGTGATCACAGATAATAAAGTCAACACCTAGACTGTTCGCATATTCAATTTTGTCAACCGACTTTATTCCACAATCCAGCGCAATGATCAGGGTGAACATGTTCTCCGCGGCATAATCAATACCAATTGTGGAGATGCCATAGCCCTCTTTATGGCGGTCTGGGATGTAGTACTCTATTTCATCAGTAAACTGGCTAAAAAAACTGTAGGCGAGCGCAACTGAGGTGGTTCCATCCACATCATAGTCACCATAGATGAGAATACGTTCGTTTTCTTCCAAGGCTATGTCGATTCTCCGGATGGCTTTGTCCATGTCCTTCATCAAAAAGGGATCATGGAGATCTTCCATCTTAGGCCGGAAAAAGTCTTTTGCTTCCTCAAAGTTCCGGATGCCGCGTTGTACCAGAATTTCCGCCAGGTTCTTGTCTATATTGAGCTGTTGTGCAAGCGCGTGTGTGGTTTCCTTATCTGCTGCAGTGGCTTGCACCCATCTTTTTTTCATTTACTAAATACTGTATTGTTATAATAAGACATCAATTCGAACGAGTCACACGTACTTTTTATTACGCTTGTTCAACTTTATCGTAGGGTACGATTCTTATCTTTGCGTCCATCTGTAAAGATATCATTTATTATTCTTGTTACTAAATTACCAGCGCCATTGAAAGTTTTCACTTTATACGAAGGATCTTATTCTGTAGATGCATCTAAAAAGTTTGTGCCCTTTAATCCGGAAAAGGATAGTCCGAAGGATAGGCCCGCATCTTTATTCATTCATGTTCAACCTTTTTTGGTTCAGCTTAAAGATTCATTAATATTATTAGACACAGGCCTGGGTTACAGCGACGACGAGGGTAAGTTGATTTTACATAAGAACATCGTTAAAGCAG
>JAQBOT010000291.1 GCA_028287885.1 Pedobacter sp. | reverse complement strand
CGATTGATAGAAATGGTTTATATACACCTGAAAACATTGCTAATGAGGCTGGCGGTTTAAGTGGAAAGCCGCTGATGCTCCGCTCGACGGAAGTCATCCGCTACTTGTCCGAGAAATCAAATCGTGCTTTTCCGATCATAGGTGTAGGTGGAATTCACTCTCCAGAAGACGCGAAAGAAAAGCTAGATGCGGGTGCATCCTTAATCCAGCTCTATACTGGCTTTATTTATGAAGGGCCAGGCATTGTTAAAAGAATCTGTAAGCACCTGGTTTCCTAGAAAATCGTAATACAAAAAAGCGGACCATCATATTCATGATGGTCCGCTTTAAGCTTTAAACGAATCTAATTATGCTTTAGCTGTAAGCTGAGCTAAGATTGCGTTGTTTTTAGCTAGCTGATCAGTTTTTGATTGTTGAGAACGGCTTCCCAATTCAATGTTAGTAGCTAACTTTAATGTTTTTACTTCAAGACGTGAAGTAGTTTTATTCTTTCTATCTTTTCTTTTTAATCTCGTAACTGCCATGGTCTTTAGCTTTATTTTTTTAATTTATACAAATCAGGAGGTCGAGAGCGGATTCGAACCGCTGTACGAGGTTTTGCAGACCTCTGCCTAGCCACTCGGCCACTCGACCTGTTGAAATTCAAGGTTGCAAAAATAGTAAATTTAAATTGCGATGCAACTTATTTATTCAAATTTCTACTGATCTCTGCGCAAATTATGGCTCCAGAGATCGAAACATTTAAAGATTCTGCTCCACCGATGCGTGGAATTGTAATTGCATTCGCTACACTATCAGCAACTTGATCGGATATGCCATTGCCTTCATTGCCTAATACGAGAATGCCTTCCTTCTCCCATTTAACTTCAAATAAACTTTGTCCGGATAGCATGGCTGCATAGACTGGGATCGTTGCTTCCTTCAGGAACTCTGCAAGATTCACGTAAAAGACATTCACCCGGGCAAGGGAGCCCATGGTTGCCTGTACGGTCTTGGGATTAAATACCTCAACGGTATTTTCGGAACAGATCACGTTTTTGAAGCCAAACCAGTCGGCAGTGCGTATTATCGTTCCCAGGTTCCCAGGGTCTTGTACGCCGTCCAGGGCGATCGAGAAGGTATCCCGTAGAATGTTGTGGTTGTTGATACTTGGTTTAGGAATTTTCAACAAAGCAAGAACACCGGGGGGCGCCTGAAGTGTACTAATCTTCGACAGTTCAGCGTTGTTTATTTCAAATAACTCTATATTTGGGCCTAATTTGGGCAGTAAAGATTGGTATTGGGGCAGATAATAGATACTTTGTATCTCGTACTTGGAATGAACAAATTCCAGTAACGACTTTATGCCTTCAAGAATAAACAAGCTATTTTCTTTGCGGTACTTTTTTTGATGTAACGACTTTATAAAACTGATCTGAGATTTTGAAAGCATACCTGGATTTTAAAAAGAAGCGCAAGTTTCCTGCAATATTACTGTTAATTATTCTTTTTGTTACGGCATGCTCATCCACAAAATATATACAAGATTATCAATCTATTGTTAAGAAAGTTGAGATAGACAGTGTTCCTAAGCCTTTTAGCGAAGAATCTCTGAACTACGTACAGAAGGACATTCGCCCAGCGCCGAAGTTTGGGATCAATGTGGGTTTATACAATTTGTTTTACGGATTATTCAAAACAAAATCTGTTGGTACGCCTGCACCAATTCTAGATAGTGCATTGGTTGAAATTTCGCGGGCACAGATTGAGAAGTTTTTAGTCAGCAAAGGTTATTTCAAAGCCAAGGTACAGTCCAAGATCAACATCAAGGGACAGCGTGCTGAGATCTTTTTTAAAGCCAATCCAGGCGTACCTTTTTATGTTAACAAGTTTAACTATGACATCGCAGATTCTACGCTTAAACAAGTATACCTGGACACCAAAGGATCATTTACCCACTTAAAAGATGGGATGCAGTACGATGACGATTCATTGGTGTATGAACGTGAAAAGATCTACGAGGTAATGAAACAGAATGGATACTTTGACTTCTTACGGCCTTATATCAAGTATTCTGTAGATTCCAACTTGAACAACAATAAGGTAAATGTTACGGTGCTGGTTGATAATCCTGAAGGCAAGGATGCACATCCGGTTTATACCATCGGCGAAACCAACATCCTTATTGCGCCGACAACCAACGGTTTTCCTAATATGGACACCCTTAAATTGAATCCACGCATCAACCGCGGAATCCGTTTTACTGATCTTTCTAAGCGATTCAGACGAAATCCCGTTGTTCGGTATGACTTTTTAAAGTTGAATGATTTGTATGATCTAAGAAATGAAACGCTAACATACGATCGCCTTTATGAGTTGAATGTTTTTAAGAACGTTAAGATAGACTACCTGAAGGCCAAGGACAGTTCAAATGTTGTTGAGCCAGTGATCCGGCTGATTCCTCAAAAACGGATGAGCAACAGGATAGAGGGAGAGGTTCCCTTTAATGCAGGTACCGTTGGCTTCAGTCTAAGCAACACCTATACAAACAACAATATCTTTCGCGGTGCAGAGCGCTTGGAATTTCAAGTAAAAGGTGGTCTGCAGTCCCGGATAGGTGGAAGCACGCTGTTCAGTGATGTATACCAGCGCGACTTTTCGCTTAGCGCTAACCTAGCGGTTCCCAGACTTTTAATTCCGTTTAATATCCCGATGATGGGGAAGAATGGAATGCCATTTACCACTTTCTCAACCAGCTATGTCTATTCTTTACAGAAAGGATTCTTCAATAGGAAAGTGTTTCTAAATTCCATTACTTACGATTGGGTAGAGACCAAGTCGAAATTACACTCACTAACGCCATTGAACTTTGAATATCGATTCGGCGGCCTGCTCATCGATACTACTACTCCCGAAGGGCAAGCGCTTATTGCGGCAAACTCTTACAACATTAAGTTGCTTGATAGAAAGGACATCACGCTTGGTGTCAAATACACGTATACGCAAAATGCAAATAAACTTCTTCAGAATAATGACTTCTTGTACTTCAGGGGAAATATAGACCTTGCTGGTAATCTGCTCCAAGGGATAAGTCTAATTGGTGGAGGTAAGCATGATCCACGAGCTGGCGACTTTGCCAAGGTACTTGGTCTGCCGTATAACCAATATGTGAGACCTGAAGTAGACCTACGCTGGTATAAAGGTCTTGGTGGAATCAAACAGTTTGTTGCGCGGTTAAATGCAGGCATTGGTTATGCATATGGCAACTCAACTGCAATCCCCTTTGAAAAATTGTTCTTTGCTGGCGGATCTAATGGCGTTCGTGCATGGCAAGCGAGAACCCTAGGTCCTGGTAACTACAACCGTGCGCTTCGGATCCCAACGGAAGAAGCTAGAAGAACACTATATGGGATAGATCAGCTGGGGCAGATGCATATCGAAGCCAATCTTGAATACCGGTATAAACTGCTCAACAAGTTTTTTGGCGCACAACTTAAAGGTGCTGTTTTCGTCGATGCAGGTAATGTCTGGAATATTTCTCCAGGCAACCCACAACCCGAAACTTACTTCAGGCTAAATAGTCTCGGCAACCAACTTGGTATTGGTACAGGTGTGGGATTCAGGTATGATGTTGACTATTTCGTCTTCAGATTTGATGTAGGACTTAAGCTGAAAGATCCTCAGTTCAATGGTTCAGAGCAATGGGTGATCAGCAAGTACCTTAGCGGAGCCGGTGCGTTTAAAGCAGATTACTCTGCATCACATAGCCCTGATACTTACCGGTTTATTCAATATAATTTTGGAATTGGACTACCGTTTTAAAACAGCATTTTCAGCTTGTCAAATATCGTTTCCAGGAATGTGCCTAAAGTTAATCCATTACTGTGGTTGAAATAGATAAAAACAAGCAGGATAATTAGACCAATAATCAGAAACTTCCTAAATGCAAAGATCAGTACAATGATGATTAGCGGAAAGAAGATCAGCCAGTTTGTGCTTATGGTATA
>JAQBOT010000280.1 GCA_028287885.1 Pedobacter sp. | reverse complement strand
CAGAGTGGAACGATGATGCTCCAATTATGGGCATTGACAAGCCAATGCAGAGCGTCACCGCCAACGGCATAACCATTATTAACTTTGGGATGGGAAGTCCGCTTGCTGCAACCATGATGGACTTATTAAGCGCCGTGTCACCAAAAGCAGTCTTGTTTCTTGGTAAATGCGGTGGATTAAAGAAGAAAAATCAGCTTGGCGATTTGATCCTACCAATTGCAGCCATACGTGGGGAAGGTACCTCAAACGATTATCTGCCGGCAGAAGTTCCTGCACTGCCATCATTTGCTCTCCAAAAGGCAATCTCAACCACTATAAGGGATCATTCTAGAGATTATTGGACAGGTACATGCTATACAACGAATCGGCGCGTTTGGGAACATGACAAAGAGTTCAAAAAGTATTTGAAAACACTTCGTGCGATGGCAGTAGACATGGAGACTGCTACCATCTTTACTACCGGCTTTGCAAATAAGATTCCAACCGGGGCCTTGCTGTTGGTTTCTGATCAGCCAATGATTCCTGAAGGCGTTAAAACAGCGGAAAGTGATAGCAATGTAACGACCAACTATGTCGAAACTCACCTGAAGATTGGCATTGACTCGCTAAAACAGCTAAGCAATAATGGCTTAACGGTTAAACACCTTAAATTTTAATTCCTATAAACTAATTTGTTGTTGACGAATCCTAAAGCCCATCCTTGGTGCTTTTAGGATAGTCAAATAACAAAACTCCGCCCGTCTGGTAGTTCAAGGACTTCCAATTGTTATCGGGAAAGTCTATTACGACTACACTCGAAGTCGGCATGTTCACAATACCCTCATCCGTCAGGTAGTTCGCAAATTCCGTAATCCCAGGGTTATGCCCGAATATAGCTACGCTATTTATTTTGTTATCCAGCTTATTGCAGATCGACAGTAGAGACTGTATATCCGCTTCATAGATAAATATTTCTGTTGTTATTTCAGCTGCTGCAATTCCCCAAACTTCGGAGAATACCTTTGCTGTGCTTAATGCCCGAGCGGCGGGGCTACTAATTATATGTTTGGGAACGAGCCCCTTTTCCATTAATCGTTCGGCCATCATTTGTGAATCGGCCTTACCTGATTCCTTTAATGTCCGGGTAAAGTCTGAAGATCCAGGAAGACCTTCATTGGCCTTGCTGTGTCTAATTAAAAAAAGTCTCTTTGCCATAAGTATATATTAGCTATTTGCAAAATTAATAACAAGTTCATCTGGGATGTTCTTCATGCATTTAAAATGTCCAAGCGGACAATGATCTAAACCGAATTTCGAACAAGGCCTGCAGGCAAGGTCTACACCAATAACCTCAGAACCTATTACTCTGTAAGGGAAGACGCCAAGTAGGTCGGGCGTTGTGCTGCCCCAAATGGATGCAATAGGCACATTGAATGCTTCAGCAATGTGCGTTAATCCGGTGTCAAAACCAATCACCTTTGCTGCTTTTGAAACGATAAATACCGACTGATCTAAATTCGTCAAGCCACAAGTGGAGTATACATTATCTCCAATAGCCGCCCGTATTTCTTCTGCGTTCCCTTTTACGTCATTTCCGCCCAATAATACGATGGGCAGATCTATACCTTTACAAATCTCAATAATTTTCTCATTTGGCATGCGCTTATTGTAATGCGTAGCTCCAATTACGAAAGCTATAAACTCAGGCCTATGGGAAGTAGGAAGCAGTTCTTCCAATTTATAATCTTTGGCGATGTAGTAGTCGATAGGACGGTTGTCGTTCTTTACACCTAAAAAGCCAACCGTTTCCATGTACCGATCAACAAGATGCTCCTTCGAAAACAACGCATGCCATTTAAACTTCAGCGCCAACCATTTCTTAATGCTATGCTTTTTGTAAGTAGAAGAGGGAATGCCGGTCGCAACCTTGATGAGTGTTGTTCTAAGGTTGTTGTGCAAATCGATGATATAATCAAAATTTTCAGCTTTGATGTCAGCGATCGTTTCCTTCAAAGTGGCCTTAAGAAAATGCAACTTCGTTAGATATGGATTCTTCTGGTAGATATAATGAAATTGCCCCTTTGTTAAAAAATGGATTTCGCATCCAGGCATTTGCTGTTTTAAGCAGCGAACAACCGGCGTTGTGTAGATGATATCACCCATCGAGCTAAATCGGATAACAAGAATCTTCTTAGGAGTTTTCAAGTTTGATGTTGTTAATTCTTTCTGATCTTATCAATTATTGCGGTCGAGGAGTATCCTGGCAGGAAGGTTAGTACCTGGACTTCACCACCGTTTTCTACCGTCTCTTGGGCACCCACAATATCCTCAATCTTATAATCGCCTCCCTTAACCAGCACATCTGGTAGAACAGTCTTTATAACGTTCAAAGGTGTATCTTCATCAAAGAACACAATGGCGTCAATGAAGAACATACCAGCCAAGACGGCTGATCTGGTTTTTTCATCGTTTATAGGCCGCTCCGGACCTTTAATTCTTTGAACTGACCGATCGCTGTTCAAGCCCAGCACCAATATGTCACCAAGCGCAGCTGCATCCGTTAAGTAGGCAATGTGCCCGGCATGCAACAAATCAAAACACCCATTCGTAAAGACAATCCTTTTCTTCGCCGACCTCCATTCGTCTAATTTAGAGGAGAGCTTTGATAATGAAACGATTTTATCTGATAATAAGGTATGTGCGTCAGCTGCCATATTAAGTACTTCTTTATTGATTAATAGATATTATCTACTGCTTTGCAGAATATATGACCAATTAAGATATGCATTTCCTGGATCCGTGCAGTGGTATCACTAGGGATCACAATATTCAAGTCGCAAAGACCATTCATCTTTCCGCCATCACGTCCTGAGAGCCCGAGGGTTTTACATTTTATCGTTTTGGCAAGCTCAAGCGCGTCGATTATATTGGTACTATTTCCACTCGTTGAAATCGCTATAAACAAATCTTCCGGACGCGCCAGTGCTGATAATTGCCTGGAATATACCTTCTCGAAGCCATAGTCGTTGCTAATGGCGGTAAGCGCAGAAGTGTCGACTGTTAATGCGATAGCCGGCAAGCCAATCCTTTCCTTCACATACCGTCCCGTTAGCTCTGCCGCTATATGCTGGGCATCTGCGGCACTTCCGCCATTTCCAGCAATTAATACCTTTCCGCCAGATTGCAAAACATCAATTACAAGTTTGCAACCTTGCTCAATTTGCGGTATAAGCTCAGTTATTACAGCTTCTATTGTATTTCTATGTTGATTTAATTCTTCTACTACCATTCGTGTTTTGTAAAATTCCTGGTTACTGCTCCCTGTCCGGAACATTAACCTTACTGGTTTTTATGGCAGATACGATTTGTTCTACCGTAGTTGTTGCACTGCCAATCTGTTTGATTACGATCGATGCTGCAAAGTTTGCATAGCTACATGCCTCTTCTATCGAGAACCCTAAGGCAAGACAGTAGGAGAGTGTCGCTACAACGGTATCGCCTGCACCAGTAACGTCATAAACATCCGTAGCCACCACGGGAAGTATTTTACAGTATTCAGGTGTTATAATTGCAATGCCGCCTTCAGAAAGCGTAACGATTAGAAAACTCGCATTCGTGCTTTCAAAGATCACCTGGGCAGCATCAATCAGCTGCTCACGGCTATGTATCTTATCCATTTTAGCTGCTTCAGCCAGCTCTTTTCGGTTTGGCTTGATTATGAAAGCTCCTTGATACTTGGAGTAGTCCAAGCCTTTTGGATCAACAATAATCCGCTTGTCAAGTTCGTTGCATCTCTCTATAAGCTTTAGCGACAAAGACTTCGTCAGCAATCCTTTATTGTAATCAGATAGGACTACAACATCACATTGCGCTATATATGGTAAAATTTCCTTTAAGAACTTCTCCTCAATTGCCCTGGAGATTTCATGCGTGTCTTCTTTGTCAATACGCACAATTTGGTGATTGGAAGCAATTACCCGCGTTTTAACAGTTGTTGTCCGCAAATCATCTTTAAATACAAGGTGGGTATCAATTGACTTGGTATTTAAAATAGCAATTATTTCTTCACCAGCAGTGTCGTTGCCAGTCATGCCCGCAAGATGAACCAATGCACCCAGGTCAACTAAATTGCTTGCAACATTTGCAGCGCCGCCAATAATCTTGTTTTCTCTTTCAATGTTCACGATCGGAACGGGTGCTTCAGGAGAAAGCCGGGTTGCTGAACCCATGATATAATGATCCAGCATGAGATCTCCAATTACAAGTATTTTTGGTTTTCGACTATTTAAATGTGCATTTTGAAGCCTATCTGCAAGCATGAAATGTTTTATATAATGTTGTAACGTTGCCGCAACACGGAAACAAGTATTTGTAACTCGTCAAATATAGGCAATAAGCCCTTATTTAACTCATTTCGGCTGATCTCACTTTTTAACCGAGTTGAAATATGAAGTAATTTCAGCCAGGCTGAAAGCATTCAAGCATTGCTTTGCTTGCAACCCACCTTTCCTGCCAACATACACACCATAATGCATATCTCTAAAACCTTCCACACGGTGCGCATCCGGATTGATGGACAACAATACACCTTTTTCAAGAGCATAACGGTGCCACCTCCAGTCCAGATCCAGTCGCAAAGGATTTGCATTAATCTCTATGACCACCTGATTCGCGGCACAAGCATCGATAACTTTTGCATAATCTATCGGATAGCCTTGGCGGCTGAGCAACAGTCTGCCAGTAGGGTGCCCTAATATAGTCGTGTATGGATTTTCTATCGCTTTAATCAAGCGCGCGGTAGCTTTCTCCTCAGTCATTTTGAGAATGCTGTGTACCGAAGCGACTACAAAGTCAAAGGTTTTGAGGACATCATCGCCATAGTCCAAGTTCCCATCATATAAAATATCACTTTCAATTCCTTTGAAGATCTTAAATGGAGCCATTTTCAGATTAAGCTCATCTATTTCCCGCTGCTGTGCAAAAACACGTTCTTCGTACAATCCTTTGGCATAAAAGGCAGACTTTGAATGATCACAAATACCGAAGTATTCTAACTTCAGTTCGTCCTTGCAATACAAAGCCATTTGCTCCAGTGTATGTACCCCGTCGCTCCAGGTAGAGTGGTTATGCAGGCTGCCTTTTAAATCTGAGAATGAAATCAACGAAGGCAATTGGTTTGTACGGGCAAGATCAATTTCATTCAGGCCCTCTCGCAATTCAGGTTCTATATATTGTAAGCCTGCCTGCTTGTAAATTGCCGCCTCATCTTCAAAAGGGCCAGCTCCTGCAAGTTTCAGAACATCTTCAACATGCTTGCTATTTCCAGTTAACTTAAAAAGATTGATATAGAAATCCGACTTAAGAACAACATGCAGATGGATCTTCAACCCAAATGGACTATCGGCTATAAAGAGCCCTTCCGTTTGCTGTTCAAATTGCAGCGGACTGTATGCATTTATTTCTCTTACAACACGTTCAGGATCATCAGAGCCAATCACAAAATCAAGATTATCAACCAGCTCACACAATCGCCTATAATCACCTGCAATGTGCAACAATGCAGCGTCGTCAAGATTGCTTAGCCACAAAGACAGTTCGGTGGTTAACGTTGCTACCAGGCTTTCGGCTTGCGCATACAGGAACTTGCCGTGTCCTGCCATCTTAAACTCGATGATCTTCTTAATCTCCTCCTGGGTTTTCAATCCAAAGCCTTTGGCTTCAACAAGCCTATTTTCATTGCAAGCGTAGTAGAGTTCGCCAATGTTTTCAATCTCCAAATCCTTCCAGATCACAGCAATCTTTTTTGGCCCGATACCCTTAATGTTCAGCATTTCTACTATTCCTTCGGGTGTATTTAGCGAAATGGCTTCCAGGTCGGTTAAGTTGCCAGTTTGAATAAGCTGGTAGACCTTTGCAGAAATGCTTTTTCCAAGGCCATCAATCTTCTCTATGTCTTCCAAAGATTTATCAGCAATTCGAAATGGTAATTTGTCCACTTTGAATGCCGCATTAGCAATCGACTTGATCTTAAAGGGGTTTTCGTTGTGCAGTTCCATCAGCTGAGAAAGCAGGCGGAGTGTACGGGCAATAGTCTTATTTTCCATACTTTCTACTTCACCCGAATTTCGTACGGTAATCTAGCTTGCAGACCTGCGTTTTTTAGCACAGTTTTCATCTGTTCGTAGATCAGGTAGTTGTCTCCCAATTCCTGCTTAGCAAAATAAACACGAACGTTATCCTTGCTGTCTGACAATAATTTATTTAGTGGATCCATTTTCTCAGGATACTCTGCGATTCGGTAATCTTTTATTTTCGCCTTCTTTGCAGCGGCAGCGATTGCATCCTGGAAGTTTCCTAAGCGGTCGGCAAGGCCGATTCTTACCGCATCAGTACCTATCCAAACATGGCCGCCGCCAATCGAGTTAATGTATGGTTTGGTTTTTTTACGTCCATCTGCAACCCTGGAGATAAAGTTGTCATAGATTTGATTCACGTCCGTTTGTATGATTAAACGCTCACCTGGTGTCAATGGACGGGTTGTGCTCATGATGTCAGAGAACCTGCCGGTTTTAACACCATCGAAAGTTACACCAAGCTTGTTGTTCAACAGGTTTTTAAAGTTAGGAATAATCCCGAACACCCCGATAGAGCCCGTAATCGTATTTGGTTGCACAAAAATAGAGTCCGCCGCACAAGCCATGTAGTACCCACCAGACGCAGCAACGTCCCCAAAAGATGCAATTACCGGTTTAACTTTTTTGCTCAACACCACTTCTCTCCACATCACATCGGAAGCCAAGGCACTACCACCACCAGAATTTATCCGTAAAACGATGGCCTTTACATTGCTATCGAGTCTGGCTTTCCTGATTTCCCGGGAGATTCTTTCCGATCCAATAGTTGCATCAGAACCCTCACCTCCAACAATGTCACCATTGGCATAAATTATTGCAATCTTACTTTTCGCCGTGTAGTTGCCTGTAGATGCATTTTCGGCATAATCATTTATCGAGACTGAATTCAACTTTTCACCTGCATCACGGTCAGATAAAGATTTCAACTCTTTTATTATTTCATCTTTGTATCGCAAGCCATCCACAAGCTTGTATTTCAAAGCATCTTCCGGCTGCTGAATACGGTATTGATCCGCATACACAAATAAACTGTCTTTAGGAATGTTCCTTGACGATGCAATCCCTTGCAAAAAGACATTGTATAAGCCACCAACATAGGCTGTAACCTGTTGGCGGTTGTAATCGCTCATCTTATCATTTATTAGAGGTTCAACGGCACTCTTGTAATTACCTACGCGAATAATCTGGGCTTCAACCCCAAGCTTCTCCAATGCCCCTTTGAAGAACATCAGTTCCGAACTGAAACCTTTAAATTCCAGGGTTCCCTGAGGATTGAGGTATACCTTATTGGCGGCCGAGGCAAGGTAATATGCATCCTGGTCGTAAACTTCACTATAGGCCAAAATTTGCTTATTACTTTTTTTGAAATCAATAAGTGCGTCTCTGACTTCTTTAAGCGTTGCCTTACCGGCACTCGGCGCAGAAACATTCAAATAAATGCATTTGATATGATCGTCCGTCTTTGCCTTTTTCAAAGCCTTTATAATATCATTAAACCCTATACTTTTATCTTCCATGGACCCGATGATCGGCAGATTACCGAACCTCTTGATGGGGGTACGCTCCGTAATTGCTTGGTCAAGATTTAAGTACAGCACAGAATTACTGGTCACTTCTACCTTTTTATCATCACTTACAGAGGAAACCAATGCGGCGATAATCACCACAAAGAGGATCGTCAGCAGTACTATTGAGATCACAAACCCAACAACG
>JAQBOT010000264.1 GCA_028287885.1 Pedobacter sp. | reverse complement strand
AATGCGCGTTTAACGCCTTCAGCGGCGTAATCATATAATTTGAAGAATTCCTGTTGCGTACCTTTCCAATAGCCATTCGGTTCGTTCCATACTTCCCAATACCAACTCTCTACCTCCTGCTTACCATATCTTTCCACGCTATGTTTCACCCAGTTATACACCAAGTCTCCCCATTTCTTATAGTCTTTCGGTGGATAAGCCCAGCCGGTAATGATATCACCATAAGGGTCTCCTGGCTCCCAATGGTGTCTGTAAGGCTCTGGATGGGTAGATAAAGCTTCTGGCATAAATCCAATTTGAGCAAACGGCTTCATGCCGCGTTTTACATAAGTATCAAAAATGCTGTCAATGATCTTCCAGTTGTAGATGGGATTTCCGCTCGCATCTTCCGTATAGGCATTGGTTGATCCCCATTTTAGTGCAGCTACACCATCGCCCGTAACAAGCAAACTATGTGTGCGTACATAGACAGGAACCGGACTGAGCGCAGCGATCTCCGTCAAAAGCTTTTTACCGTCTTTCATGTACGTGTAGTTGGGTTCATCATACCCAAACCAGGCCCAAACTGGTTTCATCGGGCCTTTTTCTTTAGCCAAATTGACCGTTATCTCCGCTGGAGTCGGGTTGGATTGAGAATAGCATAACGCAGGACTAATGATCATCAAGTAAATGATCATGCATTTAAAGACATTTTGCATGTTGAGACTGAACTGTTAACTAGTAAATGTAAATGACAGGCATGTTAAATGTCAATTTAACATTTTTACAGTTAAATCAGGAAGAAAAGTGATTGAACAGATCACTAAGCAACTTAGATGGCCACGCTAAAAACATCATAGTTGAAAGCCACGGTCTTAGCCGCAGGACTGCTGGCGCAGACAAACTCATTCGTTTCGCGGCAGTAATGGTAATCCGACGACAATACCTGATAATTGGCAGCGATATCTGCAATCCCATCCATGATCAAATGAATATCTTCGTCAGTCATTGTGGGGTGGATCGATAGGCGAACCCAGCCCGGCTTCGAGCTTAAGTCTCCCGCCCGGATATCTGCTAAAACTTTCTCCGATGAGCCTTGATCTACCTTTAACAGATAATGGCCGTAAGTTCCGGCACAAGAGCAACCTCCACGCAGCTGGATGCCAAAGTGATCGTTGAGGAGTTTAACAATGAGGTTATAGTGTGCACCTCTAATCATAAAAGCTACCACACCCAGGCGCTCTGTAGCGCTACCTTCTAGTATTACAGCATTTTCGATTTGTTTAAACCGGGCAAAAACGATATCAAGCAATTCTTTTTCTCTCCGGCGCATTTGCGCAACACCCATCTTCTCCTTCAAGCGGATGCACAATGCCGCCTTGATGCCTTGCAGGTAAGGCGGAGTGCCACCATCTTCCCGCGCCTCAATATTCTCTACATATTTGTGTGCCTTCCACGGGTTACTGTAGGCTACAGTCCCACCCCCGGGCTGGTCGGGTATTTCATTGGTGTACAGTTTCCTGTTAAAGACAAGTATGCCTGGCGTTCCTGGTCCGCCCAAAAACTTGTGACCAGAAAAATAGATGGCATCAAGATGCGCGTCTTTATCTTCCGGGTGCATATCAATATTCACATAGGGCGCCGAACAAGCGAAATCAACAAAACACCAGCCACCTTGCTGATGGATCAAACGTGCAATGTCCTGGTAAGGTGTTTCAATCCCGGTCACATTACTGCATGCCGTAACCGCAGCTATTTTATATAAGCGACCCCGGTATTGCTTTAAGAGTTGTCTGAAGTGGTTTAAATCCACATTACCACTTGGATCGTTGCGGATGATCTCTACCGTAGCTATTGTCTCCAGCCAGCTGGTGTGGTTACTATGATGTTCCATCTCTGTAACGAACACCACTGGCCTTCTTGCCTCATCTACCTGAAAACATGATCCATTATTCTTCAAGTAATGGCTTAGCCTTTCTGGGATACGCAGGCCCAGAAGCCGTTGTAGTTTATTCACGGCCGCTGTCATTCCGCTGCCGCAATAGATCAGAACATCCTGATCATCCGCATGCACATGCTGCTTGATGATGACTTTTGATTCTTCATAAGCCTGAGAAATCAAGCCACTCGTAAAGGTTGAGCCGGTGTGGGTATTGGCGGCAAATGGCAATATGCGCTCTTGCAAATAGGATTCGATAGGCGCATAAGCGCGCCCACTGGCTGTCCAATCGGCATAAAGAATCTTCTTCAAGCCAACAGGCGATACGAAGGTCTGGTCGCCCCCGATGATCTGATCACGGAATCTGGCGAAGTAAGCTTCCAGTGTCATTTGCTTTTTGATTCTACTTTGGCTTTCCCAAACAACCCGAACATATCATAGGGCCTTTCGCGGAAACTGGCATCAAAGAAGTAAGCAATTAAAAAAACATAGCCAATAAAAAGCCCTACGATCAGCAACTGTGACCCAGAGGTTTTTTGGATCGGCTGTCTGTCCTTCACCGCACAGACTTCACCGGGGCAATACTGAACTCTTTCTTTATAAACCATAGCATATACTTTACAGGCCAAACAGATCCCGAAAGCAGATCGAAAAACAAGAAGATCATGCAGAGCAGGCAGACAATACCCGTAATTGGGCTGAAGGAATTTACGATAACCATGAAGATGAGCATGGTAAGCGAAAGGATCAGGCCGATGATCCAGGCGAATCTTTTCTGCCGGGCTCCGACATATTCCGGCGCCTGGTTTCGCACGATGAGGCGACCTATAATCAGCGCCGGCGCGTACTTGGGGCTAACAAATATTCGGATCAGAAAGTCTGTGAAGAACAAGGTGATCGCGTATTTGGCTAATACAAAATCTCCATTTAGTATGATTAACAAGTAAGCAGTGAAAATTACAAGAAACAAGATGCCTGCCGCAGCCCTTATCTCCCGTTCATTAAGTACGGGAATGTCGTAACCTTCCACATGTTCGCCAAATTGAAGTGTATTTTTCATGATATCTCATTTAGTTGTTTGATTCGGTTGTTATTAGCCTTTTCTACAATCTGTTATCCTTATTTAAGTAAGAATAATCAGTATTTTAAGTAAGAATAATCAATTAAATCAAGCCCAAACACCGCCGTCAACATACAAGGCAAATTGGTCAACCAACTGCAGAAAATAGCCATCCACAGCTGAGCGGAAATGTCTAATTTTAACATTAAGCACTATGCAAATTCGGATCAGCAAACAACA
>JAQBOT010000256.1 GCA_028287885.1 Pedobacter sp. | reverse complement strand
GGTTTAAAATCCTTTAACATCACGTCCGCAGGGAAGTTGTTGTATATACCGCCATCAAACACATACTTACCATCCAGTCTGATGGGGCGGTATACAAAAGGGACAGTTAGCGTCGCCCGAACGGCCTCCGCCAGACTACCATTCTTTACGGTGATGCTGGTCTGTGATAATACATCCGAAACCATACACCTATAAGGCACAAAAAGATTATCGAAGTTGTCTTTTGAAATTGCAGAAGCCTGGGAAAACAGCTCCAACAACGCAAAGTTTAAAGGGATGTCGTTAACCAGATTTGATCGGAAACTTAGGCGTAGACTGGTGTCAATGCTTAATTTTGCAGTGAGCATCGCCGGGTTCGGACTATTCTTTTGAAAAAAGAAGGTGTAGTCGCTGGTGTAGCGCCCATTTACCCAATCCTGAAAATCCTTGCTTAAGGCGATATGCTCGATTTCTGCAGGTGTATAGCCCGCTGCATACATGGCGCCTACAACACCACCCATCGATGTGCCTGTGATGTAATCAATGGGGATGTGGTTTTCTTCAAGCGCCTTGAGCGTGCCAATGTGTGCAAGACCCTTTGCTCCACCACCACTTAATACCAAGCCAATCTTCTGCGCATGTACAGTAGAAATGTTATAGAAAACCAGAAGAAGCAGAAGGCGGAGGTTACGGTTCACACTTAAAAATAGCTTTTTGTTTGATTATTAATTGAAAACAAGATACTTAAATGTAGGCGGACACCTGTTTAAATCCCGAGCAAGAAGCTGCTATTTTGCCCTTCAGGCGGAATTCAAAGCATTTTACCTTGTTGTCTTACTTACGAGTAATAGAAAATTTTGGATGAAAATATCAATGTATTGTATATCTTTGCCCGCTATGTTTCCGTAGTTCAATGGATAGAATTGCTGATTCCGGTTCAGCAGATATGGGTTCGAATCCCTTCGGGAACACCATAAAGAGTCAGTTCTAATTCTAGTTCTGACTCTTTTTTTATCAAGGCACTTGTGCAGTCTTAGAATAAAACGAATTCCCCAAAATCCATGTTATATCATCATGGAAGAAAAATCCACGCTGATTCTTACCTTACGTTTAGACGAAGCATCGCAGCACTTTTTTGATGCCTTGCGCAAATGCCATTTTCCACCAGAGCGCAATTTTTTACAAGCGCATTTGACAATTTTCCATAAGCTGCCGGATGAGGAGGAAACAGTTGATCTAATTGCTTCACTAAATATCCGGCCCTTTGAATTGCAAGTAATTGGTTTGATTAACCTGGGCGCCGGTGTTGCCTATCGCTTGGAAAGTAGCGCACTTATGCAGCTTCATCAGACGTTGACCGCGAAGTTTAATGAACATTTAAGTTTACAAGACAAGCAGGGCTTTCGCCCCCACATTACCATTCAAAATAAAACCAATCCGAATGCGGCAAAGGCGCTTCTTGCGGAATTAACGGTAGCTTTTCAGACATTTACCGCCAGTGCTTCTGGCCTGGATCTTTGGCGTTACCTTGGCGGCCCATGGGCGCATAAACAAAACTTTCCTTTTTCTTAGAAAAATAAAAAGGAAAGTATTAGTGAATTTTCTATTTTGGCGCTCCAACATCATTTTAAGCCCGAAAGTTCTGGCGGTTTGATGTTTTAAACACACGAAAAAGCCTAAAACTTAATGCAGGCAAAGCTCCCTTTTTTAAAAATAAAACCTCACTTTTGCAATCTTGTTAACCAATAAGCACATGTAAAATCAGGTTGTATGGAAGAAATGATTGTTGAAGAAGTAACTGAACTTATAGAGCAGGGCGAAGATGCTCAGTTGAAACTTTATCTCGATGATCTAAATATTTCTGACGTAGAACATTTGATCGACGAACTTCCTGAACATGCTGTCAAATTCATTGATACCTTATCAACCAACCGGGCGGTAAATGTCTTTAGAATCCTGGATTTCCCAACCCAGGAACGTATTATAAAGAAGTTGCCCGGAACCAAGCTTGCTGAACTAATTAACCTGCTTCCACCGGATGACCGAACTGCGCTGTTTAGCGAGCTCAAAGGCGATGCGGTTAAAAAGCTGATCATCTTGCTTCCTGCAACAGATAGGCTCGAAGCTCTGTCTTTGTTGGGCTACAAAGAAGACAGTGTTGGACGCTTGATGACGCCGGATTATGTTGCAGTGAAAACCCATTGGACAATCGCCAGGGTAATTCAGCACATCCGCATGTATGGAAAAAACTCCGAAACCGTTGATGTGATCTATGTAATTGACAAAGAAGGTGTCTTACTAGACGATATCCGGATCAGGGAAATCTTGCTCGCGGATCCAGACACCAAGATAGGCGACCTTGCGGACAACAGAACCATTTCTTTAAATGTGAACGACCCACAGGAAGAAGCAATAAATGTCTTCCGGATGAACAATCGGGTAGCTTTACCTGTGGTGGATGACAACAATGTCCTGCTTGGTATAGTCACCGTTGATGATATTCTTTGGCTTGCGAATGAAGAATATACAGAAGACATTCATAAGATAGGGGGTACTCAAGCACTGGATGAACCTTACCTGGACATGCCGTTGTTTGGGCTTGTGAGAAAAAGAATAGGTTGGCTAGTTGTGTTATTTCTTGGAGAAATGCTTACGGCAACAGCAATGGCACATTTCCAAGCCGATATTGAAAAGGCCGTCGTGCTCGCGATGTTTGTACCATTAATTATCTCCAGCGGTGGAAATAGCGGATCTCAGGCTTCTACGCTGATCATCCAGGCCATGGCATTGGGAGAAGTCACTATCGGCGACTGGTGGCGCGTCATGCGGCGTGAAATACTATCTGGCTTGATGCTGGGCAGCGCCCTTGGTGCTATTGGATTTTTTCGAATCTTTTTATGGACACAATTTTCAAACATTTACGGCCCACATTGGCTTTTGATAGGTTTGACGGTCGGCGTCGCCTTGGTAGGGGTGGTACTCTGGGGTTCCCTTTCCGGTTCCATGCTGCCTTTATTGCTTAAACGCTTGGGTGCTGACCCCGCAACCTCATCTGCTCCATTTGTAGCTACGCTTGTAGATGTTACCGGATTGATTATATATTTTTCCGTCGCTGTAATGTTTTTAAAAGGGGTCTTACTTTAGTAATGAATCACTTACTTCATTCTTATTAGTACGCCAATGCTAATAGAAACCTTAGCATCCATATGCACTAGGTCTAATAAACAAAAAAGGGCTGATGATATATCATCAGCCCTTTTTTATGAGTTGTTTAGTCTAATTATGATGAACCCCCATTAGCTTTTGTTATTAAGTTTGCCGCTGGGACATCTAAATATTAGCAATTTAAACGTTAACACGGAAGTGCATAATGTCTCCGTCTTCAACAACGTAAGTCTTTCCTTCTACATTGAGCTTTCCAGCCTCTTT
>JAQBOT010000229.1 GCA_028287885.1 Pedobacter sp. | reverse complement strand
CCAGGTGTCAACTTTGCGGTTCTGGAATGTGCAAGGGGCGGTATTTTGCGCGCCGGTTTAGGCTTTGATCACTGCGATGTAAGTGTCGTTACAAATGTGTCAAGTGACCATCTCGGCATCAGTGACGTAGAAACAGTTGAACAGCTCGCCCGGATCAAATCTGTAGTGCCAAGGAGCACCAAACCCAGCGGCCACGCGATATTGAATGCAGATGACGATCTGGTTTACAACATGTCAAAAGACCTATCCTGTAACATAGCACTCTTCAGTTTGGACCCACAAAATCCCAGGATATTGGAACATGTACAAACCGGCAATTTAGCGGCGGTTGTTGACAACGGACATTTTACCATTATGGCTAAGGGTGTTAAGATGAACATCGCTGCTGTTGCCAGCGTACCATTAACCATGGGGGGCAAGGCAGAATGTATGACCAAGAATATTTTACCTGCATTGCTAACCGCTTACCTGTATAATTTCCCTGTGCAGGCTTTAACAGATGCTTTAATGTCATTCATCCCATCGCCAGAAAACACCCCTGGACGAATGAACGAGTTCATATTTAAAGACTTTAAAATGATCGTGGATTATGCACATAACCAGGGCGGCTTTGCGGAGTTGAAAAAATATGCAGAGAAAGAAGAGGCCTCGGTGAAAGTAGGAATTATCACGTGTCCGGGTGACAGGCTTGAGGAGGACGTTATAACCATAGGCCGGCAGGCGGCAGAGATTTTCGACGAGATCATCATTCGACACGATAAGGATGGGCGGGGCAGGCCTAGAGAACTAATGACAGAGCTGTTGATGACAGGTATCAAACAGGTAGATCCGAACAAATGGGTTATTGTGATTTCCGACGAGAAGGAGGCTGTGCAATACGCCATTGATCATGCGCGCTTTGGTTCCTGGATCTTCGTAAATACGGAGAAGGTATTTGACACACTGCAGTTTGTGGCAGCTGCACAAGAGCGGCAAGCAGTTCTCACCCCTGTACAACACTAGGAAAAGAACCAATACCTGTGTTTTAAACTGTTTGTGAGAAAATTACGTAATTCTGGTTACTTTTTCGAGTATTTATGTTTATCAGGATAGTAGTTCCACTTCTGTATTTTTGTGTTATCATTTTCCAAACAAGAAATAGACTCCGTTTGTTAAGATCATGATGGAACATTCCGCCTGCGCTTTGTAGAATAAAATAATCCATTATACAGCATATTAAATGAGAAACAAAATTTTAATTATTGATGATGATTCAGCGATTCTAGACATATTAACAGAATGCTTTACCGAGCAGGGTTATGAGGTCAAAGCCATTGCGCATGTTAATGATATCTATGAACTCATCGATTCTTTTCAGCCTAATGTGGTGCTTACCGACTACATTTTAGACGGAATCAACGGAGGTGAGTTTTGTACTCAGATCAAAATGGCATACCAAAATTTGCCAGTTGTAATATTGTCTGCTTACCCCAAAGTAATGCTCTCTTTAGGAACCTACAACTGTGATCTATTCGTCCCGAAACCCTTTGATATATTCGGATTAATAAAACAAGTTAACAACTTGGCATGTACGAAGCAACCTCTGTACCTATCTGCACAACCAGCTTAACTTTTTTAAACAATTATTAATCCTATGTTGTCGTATATACATAAAGATTAAACTTTAATGTGATGTTAAAATTAATATTAGCCGAAGACGACAGTTTGGTCAGGAACGGCATAAGAATGCTTTTAGAGTCCGAAGGAAATTTCGAGATCGTTGGTGAAGCAGCGAACGGCTCTGAGGTTCTTCAACTGATCTCCGGCGGCGTACAGCCAGACGTAGTTGTTACAGATATGAATATGCCTGGGATGGATGGTAAAACGCTGATCCGTGAGCTTAAAAAATATGTGCCGACGATTCCTGTATTGGTGCTATCCCAATGGGAAGACGACGAAAATATCGATAAATCTTTTAGTGAAGGTGCACATGGGTATCTCCTGAAAACCGTAAATGCGCAAGAGCTATTCTTTGCTGTTAAGCAGGTAAGCAAAGGCCACAAATACCTATCTTCTGATCTGTCAATAAAATACCTTCAAAGATCCGTTTCGGGGTTTATTGCCCATTCATCACTGGAAGAATTAAATATCGAGCTTAATAGCCGAGAAAAGGAAATCGTAAAACTAATTGGTCTCGGTCTAACGAACAACGAGATCGCTGATAAATTATTTATCAGCAGGCGGACTGTAGAAGGGCACCGACAAAGCCTTATTGAAAAGACCGGGTGCAGGAATACGGCCACACTGGTTAAATTTGGTGTAGTGAATGGCCTAATCGACTAAATCTGGTTACCTGCCTAGCTTCGATTGAAAAGCATGCTGCTTAACTCAGATCTATGAACAAACCATCCTCCATATTGTTAAAGTTTGCCGAAAAAGATCAACGGTTATGTTTCGCAGTACAACTTAAAACCCATCGGTTCATTTACGTAAATCCCGCTTTTAAAGCGTTCTTCAACATGCAGATTGAAGAAGCTGACCCTGCGCGGCTACTTGAACTAGTCCCGCCGGCGGACCTTGAATATCTACAATCGTCTTATTCCTCGCTTCAGCTCGGCGACTACAAAGATGATATTGAATTTCGTTTGAACCTTCCAGATGGCAAGGAATATCAGTTCCGCCTGACGGTCTACCTTCATGGAAAGTCGGAGGAAAAAGCAGTCTTAACGGGTTATCTTGAGGACATTACAGCTGCTAAGGCTCATGAACGCCGATTGGATGATCTATCGAACAGGAAGAACGCCGTTTTAAATATCCTCTCACATGATCTTGCTGGCCCCTTAGGAGCCATTCAGAACTATACTTACCTATTGTCAAAACAAAAAAGTGTTCTTGACGTAGAACAGGTAGCAAAAATGATCTCTGCCATTGAAAAGATAAGTAAAAGAAGCACGAACTTAATACAGCAATTCGTACGAAATGAGTTTTTAGAATCGATGGGCGTTGAAGTTTCCAAGACACGAGTGAACCTCGTGGAAAAACTTGAGTACTTTATGACTGATTATTATGGTGTGCAGGATACCTCAAACTTAAATTTTGAATTCAATACCAGCAGCAAAGAAATTTATGCCGACATAGATGATGCTAAATTCATGCAGGTATTTAACAATCTTATTTCTAACGCCATGAAGTTTACACCTGATGGCGGTAAAATTACGATCAATATGGAGAAACGAGAGGAAACCATATTAATTTCTGTTTCTGACACTGGCATCGGCATACCAAAGGAGTTTCAAGCCCAGCTGTTTGAAAAGTTTAATAAGGCAAGAAGACCCAGTTTGAAAGGCGAACCCTCCGTTGGCCTTGGCATGTCCATAATAAAGACAATCGTAGAATGGCATGATGGAAAGATTTGGTTTGAGAGTGAGGAAAACCAGGGATCAACGTTTTATATCGAGATTCCCGCGAGCAAATAATTGCTCCAGCCCCTTGGCTGATACAAACAGTCGCTCCATCATTCCCCATAGTATTTTCCTCATATATTTCTGTCCTAATTGTGGTATTTCTCTTTTTAGTGCTATTTCACGCAATAATCGTTTACAACGGAGCGTTTATCTTGTTAATAACCTCATTTAACATGAAGAATTAAACAATTCCGCCTTAAAAGCAAGGCGCCCAAATAACAATTTTAAGAGACAGTCTCGTTAACTACAGAGAGTTTTTACAATACCAGTGGATGGCGCACTTTTTGATACAATGTGTTTCCATTCACGAATCAATTAAATTAATGGCTAATCCGTCGGACTTTATTTTGTCGTTAGCAGAACATGATGCACATGCCTGCTTTGTATATAATGTTGCTACAGATGCATTTGTATATGCAAATCCGGCGTTTTACTCCTTTTTTGATCTTGCGGGAAAGGACCTTTGTTCGAAATTCATATCGAGCAAAATCTACCAGAAAGACGTAAAAGCCCTCAAAGAAAAATATTTAAAGATGCAGCCCAATGTCCTGAATAGATTCAACTTCAGGCTGCAGATGCCGAAAGGTGATATTCATCTCATCCAGGCCTGCGTATTGGTTGACACCTCTGACGATAAACAAGGTGTAGTTACGGGTTATGTTATAGACCTAACGACTTTAAATTCCAACAATGCGCTGATGGAAAAAACAACAAACATGAACAAAGAAGCCATTAACAAATTTACGCATGAACTTGCAGGTATTCTAGCCTCAATTCAAACTTATACTTTGCTTTTATCGAAGAAAACAAAAGGATTCCAAGACGAAGAAATTGACAATTTGATATCTGCACTAAACCAATTGAGTAAGGAGAGTGTCCACCTGATTCGCAGCCACAATCAAAACATGTATATCGAAAGAATTGGTGAGGACATGATGAATAATTCCAATTGATTGATATCTTAGCAACTACCAATACCTGTAAAATGCGGAAAACATGATAACAAACTGTCTCGGTTTGCGCTGTCAACCTGCATAAGGTGTTCGGAATTTGGTATGATTAAACGAGTTGCATGTTATCCTTAGAAAATCTACGTACTGTTTTCGGTAAATGTCCCGAAACCTGCCTGGTAATGTACCCTGATGCACCCCGTTTTACAATTGCGTATGCGAATGCAAATTACTTAGAAGCAACAAACCGGACTGCTGTGGATATAGTCGGTAAGGGAATCTTTGAAGCTTTTCCCGGCACCCAAGTCGATCTGCACAAGGACTCAGACATTAAAACATCACTTGAACAAGTTCTAGAGCATAAATCAGTTCATAAAAGCTCTTTGTTTAGGTTTAATCTGCCGGACCAGGCGTCAAGCACAAACGAACCTCATTTTTGGATTAGTGAAACCTATCCTTTAATAAATGACTGTGGTAGCATAGAATATATTGTCCGTAGCGTTCAGGATGTTACGCAGTTTGTTTCTGCAAAAGACATAACTACGATATCGAAGGCTGAGCAACAGATTGAAGCACATCATCAGCGCATCGCTAATATACTGGAGAGCGTCACGGATGGCTTTCTGGCATTAGATAGAAACTTCACGGTCACTTACTGGAATAAAGAAGCGGAGCGGATCCTATGCAAGTCGCGGGAGGAAGCTATGGGGGAAAACTTATGGAGCCTTTATCCCGAAGCAGTACATAAGAAGTTCTATTCTGAATATCATAAGGCATTGTCTGAAAACGTCTCGCGTCAATTTCAAGAATACCTAGATGTAGTGCAGTGCTGGCTTGAGGTTACTGCATACCCCTCAGAGGACGGTTTATCAATCTTTTTCAAAGACATCTCTGACAGGATTGCAGCCGAGGAGCAATTGAAGGAGGCAAATGAACAATACCAAAATCTCTTTGATCTGAGCCCAGCACCAAACTGGGTCTATGACGTTGAAACACTAGCAATTCTAGACGTTAATAAGGCATCGTTAGACCACTATGGTTACAGCAAGGAGGAGTTTCTAAGGATGACCTTAACGGATGTCAGACCAACGGAAGACCTTACAGAATTTATGAATGTCATCAACAAGGAGGTGAAACCGTTTATGGTTTCAGGTGGGTCAAGTGACCATATAAAGCTTGGTCGACATAAGAAAAAATCCGGTGAAATCATCAACGTAGAAGTTAAAGGCTCAAACATCTCCTTCCAAGGGCGCGTAGCCAGGCTTGCCCTAATTATTGACGTTACAGAGCGCATGAGATCTGCTCATGAACTTTCGGTATCAGAACAAAGGTTCAGAGCGCTCGTTCAGGAAGGGTCTGACCTCATTCAAATTATAGATGAGCATGGATTCTACAAATATGTCAGTCCAAATGCTCATCGGGTGTTGAAACGGGTATTCAAGGTCGGCGACAAAGCATTTGCATCTGTGGTTGAGCCTGACAAACAAGACGTTTTGCATGCCCTCAATAAATTACAAAATGGAGAATGTACCAAGCTTCCGCGGGTAAGATGCCGCGACATGAATAACGAAATTCAGTGGATGGAGATCACATTAACCAACCTTATGGATGATCCGGCGGTCAATGGTATTGTTTCCAATAGCAGAAATGTGACCGAACAGATTAATAGTGAGTT
>JAQBOT010000217.1 GCA_028287885.1 Pedobacter sp. | reverse complement strand
ACTCGAGAATTGATCGTTATAACGGAATTAAGCCGTTGAGCTTTACTGATCTGAAATCTTTTCATTCCCATCACGTTGCAAACAAGTTTTATAACTATTGTATAGTAGCTTCTAAGAATAAAGTTAAGGTGGAAGACATGCAGAAATTTGGACCGGTGACAGAACTGACATTGGAGCAGATTTTTGGGTACTAAGGTTTAAGTTTATATTTGCGGCAAGTCAGCCGTGATTGGAAGGGTCTGTATCAGTAAAATGATACAGACCCTTTTTTCAGGTACGTATTTTTTCTTTGCGCCTGTCCCTTGTCCCTTCCAGTTTTTGCTTAAAGTAATTTTATGCCTTACGATGGAAACCCATGCAGACAATGGTAAGAAGCACCGTCAGAATGTAAACCAAATTCAGTAAAACCTAGTTTCAGGTGTAAAGCAAAAGCAGTACAAGACAACCTGGTTTAGCTCGAATTCGATTTTTGAAAAACACAGATCAAACGCACATCAAACACACATCAAACCCACATCAAGCGCACACAAAGTGTGGGTTTGATGTGTTTTCATACTTTGTCAGTTCTGAAGGATATGTGGGAAATCTCAGGAGTTGCCTTTAGGCCTAACCAAGCGCAAGCCTTAAGAGAAAGCCGGCTAGAGTCTCAACCTTTTCTCCAGAAAATAACGAATTTCGCAATTGTCGACGACACAGAAATACTTCGAAAATTAAGGCATAAAAAAAGGCTGGTTATCTTTTTCAAGATCCAGCCTTCTTTGCAGATAAGGTAATTGCAACAATAATTCAAATCATCCACTAAGTGAATCGTTGAACGCAGTCCTTAGCGCTTAAAGATTATCCTACTAAAAATATACTTTATAAAGACTTCAACCAATCAATCACTTGCTCGCGAGTCTTACCGGTTTTCTTTTGTAGTCTTCCGTATAACTCGTCATCCTTACCGTCTTCATGTTTCAAATCATCGTCGGTAAAATCGCCATAAGCCTGCTTTACTTTGCCTTTCAATTCGTTCCAAGATCCTTTTAATTCTAACTCATCCATGATGTTTATGTTTAAATGAAGTTTTCTTATTATAGTTCAATGAACACTGGAAACGGCATTTTGTTTAACAAATCATACTTTTTGCAGCGCAGCTAAAATTTCATCTACAACAGCAGGGTCGGTTAAAGTCGTGGTATCCCCGAGGTTTGTAGTCTCACCTTCAGCGATTTTCCTTAAGATTCTACGCATGATTTTACCGGATCTGGTCTTGGGCAGGCCGGTCACAAAAAGAATTTTATCCGGTTTGGCTATCGCTCCGATTACACGCGTCACGGTTTTCAGAATGTCCATTTTGGTGAGTTCAACATCGCCATGAGTATTGGGGTAAATCACGAAAGCATATATACCTTGTCCTTTCACGTCATGGGGGTAGCCGACAACTGCACTTTCGACTACGCCGGTATGCATGTTGATTGCATTTTCTACCTCTGCAGTACCTATTCTGTGGCCAGAAACGTTTATAACATCATCCACACGGCCCGTAATCTTATAGTAGCCATCCTCGTCACGCAGGCAGCCGTCTCCTGTAAAGTATAGGTTCGGGTATGTCGAAAAGTAGGTTTGTCTGCATCGTTCATGATCACCGTAAGTGGTGCGCAAGATGCCAGGCCATGGGAACTTCATGCACAAGTTTCCGGATACACCATTACCTAAGATTTCTCTCCCCTCCTCATCTACCAGCACAGGTTGTACACCTGGTAGCGGCAGAGTGGCGTAACTTGGCTTAGTTGGCGTTACATATGCGATCGGAGAAATCATTAAGCCACCAGTTTCCGTTTGCCACCAGGTATCTACGATGGGTGAATTTCCCTTACCAATTTCTTCATCATACCAGTGCCAGGCTTCTTCATTGATTGGCTCACCAACCGAACCTAATACCCTTAAGGAGCTCAGATCATGGCCTTTTATAGGCTCAGTTCCAAAGCTCATTAAAGAACGAATGGCAGTTGGAGCGGTATATAATATGTTTACTTTATGTTTTTCTACAATCTGCCAGAATCTGGAAGCATCGGGATAAGTAGGAATTCCTTCAAACATCAGAGAAGTTGCACCCTGAGATAATGGTCCGTAAACGATGTACGAGTGGCCAGTAATCCAGCCGATATCCGCCGTACAAAAGAATACCTCACCCGGCTGATAATTGAATGCATTTGCAAAGGTATATCCTGTATACACCATGTAACCCCCGATGGTATGAACCACGCCTTTAGGCTTACCGGTAGAGCCGGAAGTATATAAAATAAACAGCATGTCTTCGGCGTCCATTTCCTCCGCCGGGCATTCACTGCCAACCAACTTCAATTCGTCTTCCCACCAGACGTCACGCCCTTTGATCATGGAAATGGGTGTGCGGGTATTGGTTAATACGACAACCTTTTTCACAGTTGGACAGCCAATCAGTGCATCATCTATAACGTCCTTAAGTTGGATCTGTTTGTTGCCGCGATAAGCGCCATCTGCAGTAATTACAAGTTTACATTCCGCATCATTAATACGGTCTGCAATAGCCCTGGCAGAAAAGCCACCAAATATGACCGAATGTACAGCGCCAATCCTGGCACAAGCAAGTACGGCTATTGCAAGTTCAGGCACCATCGGCATGTAGATACAAATGCGGTCGCCTTTTTTAACGCCGTTTTTCTTTAGAACGTTGGCAAAGCGACAAACATGTTCGTGCAGGATTTTGTAGCTCAGGGTTATGGTATCTTTTTCGGGATCATTCGGCTCCCAGATTATGGCAGGCTTATCGCCATTCTCCTCAAGGTGCCGGTCGAGGCAGTTTTCTGTGATGTTCAACTTTGCGCCTTCAAACCATTTTATGTTAGGCTCTTTGAAATCCCAGGACAACACTTTATCCCATTTTTTTCTCCATAAGAAGTGATCTGCGATACCAGCCCAGAATTCTTCTGGCTGTTCTACACTTTGTTTGTAAACCGCATTGTACTCGTCTAAAGATTTAATTTGCATCATGGTTTTTTATATTTGGTCGATCTAAACCCAAATATAACTTTTAAATAGATTTTACCTTATTGTTTGATGCCAGAATACGAAATCACGTTATTCCAAATGGAGATCATAAAAGCTTTATTCTACATTTAATCGGTGATTGATAAGGAATTGATTACCTTTGCATAAGTTTTAAGACGGTTCGTAAATCGGCAAACAAATAATTGTAAAAATATTCGGCAGCTGCTTGATGTTTACAAATATTTTTATGATATTTGCACACTCTTAAAAAAATTAAGCGACTTATAATTAACACTATATTTAAAGGCATGTCAAGAGTTTGTGATTTAACCGGAAAGATGGCAATGAGTGGTTTTAATGTTTCTCACTCGAACGTTAAAACTAAACGTAAGTTTTATCCCAACTTACAACTTCAGAAATTTTATATTCCTGATGAGGATCGTTGGATAACACTGAAAGTATCTACTTCAGCTATTAAAACCATCAATAAAATTGGTATAACTGAAGCTATCAACCGCTTCATGAAAAAGGGATTTTTGTAAAAAACATTGGCTGATGTGAAATCGGCTTTAATAAAAATAAAATGGCAAAGAAAGGTAACAGAGTACAAGTTATTCTAGAGTGTACTGAACATAAGACTAGTGGCATGCCGGGTATGTCTAGATATATTTCTACCAAAAACCGTAAAAACACTACTGAGCGTTTAGAATTGAAGAAATTCAATCCTATAATGAAGAAAGTAACAGTACATAAAGAAATTAAATAATACATTAAGTATTTAACTTAATACAATCTATTTAGATCATGGCAAAAAAGGTAGTTGCAACCCTTAAAACGGGTAAAGGTAAAGAATATTCGAAGGTTATTACAATGACTAAATCACCGGTTTCTGGTGCATATTCTTTCAAAGAAATCATCGTTCACAACGATCACGTTAAAGATGCGATTACTACACCTGAGGCAGGTAAGTAATTTTAATATCTAATAATATTAGAGCCGTCCCTTTTTAGCGGGAGGGCTTTTTTTATTTTTTGTAAATTCAAATGGGTCTATTCGATTTTTTTAAGAAAAAGGAAGCTGCACCAGAAGCACAGGTCGCACTGGATAAAGGGTTAGAGAAAACCAAGGAAGGCTTTTTGAGTAAAATCACGAAAGCTGTAGCTGGAAAATCCACAGTTGATGATGATGTGCTGGACAACCTGGAAGAAGTACTGGTGACTTCTGATGTTGGTGTTACAACGACCCTTAAAATTATAGAACGGATTCAAAGCCGGGTTGCAAAGGATAAATATCTATCAACTTCAGAGCTCCACCGCTTACTGCGCGATGAGATCCAGCTGCTCCTTGCCGAGAACAACAGCAATGACTTCCGTAATTTTGAATACGGTGACCATAAACCTTATGTAATTATGGTTGTTGGTGTTAATGGTGTAGGTAAAACGACGACCATTGGCAAGCTTGCGCATAAGCTAAAAGCAGAGAACTTGAAGGTGGTTTTAGGTGCTGCCGATACATTTAGGGCTGCAGCTGTTGAACAGATTAAACTTTGGGGAGAACGCGTTGGTGTTCGTGTAGTTGCACAAGCCATGGGTTCTGACCCGGCATCTGTGGCATTTGACACGCTACAATCTGCCGTTGCAAATAAAGAAGACGTTGTTATTATAGATACTGCAGGCCGCTTGCACAATAAGATTGGTCTGATGAATGAATTGGGTAAGATTAAAAATGTAATGCAGAAGGTAATTCCGAATGCACCACATGAAATCTTGCTGGTTTTGGACGGTTCTACCGGACAAAATGCATTTGAGCAATGTAAACAGTTTACAGAGGCTACAGATGTGAATGCTTTGGCCATAACCAAACTTGATGGCACAGCCAAAGGTGGAGTAGTTATCGGCATCTCCGATCAGTTTAAGATCCCAGTAAAATACATCGGCGTAGGTGAAGGTGTAAATGACCTGCAGCTATTCGATAAAAAAGCTTTTGTAGATAGCTTGTTCAGTTAATCAGAAATCTACCAATATCCCTTTTACAATACCCATTATGAATACAAAGTTCGCTACAAAAATTACCCCCATCAAAAAGCCGAAAATCAACGTGATTACTTTAGGCTGTTCCAAAAATATTTACGATTCTGAAGTATTGATGGGACAGTTGCGCGGTAACCAGATGGATGTAGTTCATGAATCTGATCAATTAAATAAAAACGATATCGTGGTGATCAATACCTGTGGCTTTATTGATAATGCCAAACAGGAATCCATTGACACCATACTTCAATATAGCCAGTTAAAAGAAGAAGGAAAAGTAGCCAAAGTTATCGTTACCGGCTGCTTGTCTGAGCGTTACAAGCCAGAGCTAGAATCGGAAATCACCAATGTGGATGCCTTTTTCGGTACAAATGACCTAAACAATATTCTTCATTCCCTTGGCGCAAACTACAAGCATGAACTGATCGGTGAGCGCTTACTAACTACCCCTTCTCATTTCGCCTACTTTAAAATTGCTGAAGGCTGCAACAGACCTTGTTCTTTCTGTGCGATCCCTTTGATGCGTGGTAAACATGTATCCAGAGATATGCAGGAATTGGTTAATGAGGCAAAGATCCTTGCGAAAAACGGCACCAAAGAGTTAATTCTAATTGCACAGGACCTTACCTATTATGGTCTTGATATCTATGGTAAACGTAACCTCGACGAATTAATGAGACGCCTTTCGGATGTTCCGGGAATCGAATGGATTCGTTTACAATATGCTTACCCTTCAGGTTTTCCAATGGAAATTCTGGATGCCATGAACGAGCGCGAGAACATCTGTAAGTACCTGGATATGCCATTACAGCACATCACAGATCGCATGCTAAAATCTATGCGTCGTGGTATTACAAAGCAAAAAACAATTGACATTGTAAATCAAATCCGTGATAAAGTTCCTGGAATCGCCATGCGTACGACTCTGATTACTGGCTACCCGGGTGAGACCGAAGAAGATTTCCAGGAAATGTTGAGCTGGGTTGAAGATACCCGCTTTGACCGTCTGGGTTGTTTTACCTATTCTCATGAGGAAAAAACCCATGCACACAATTTGGTAGATGATGTGCCTGAAGAAGTAAAACAGGAACGTGTGGATGCCATTATGGAATTGCAGCAAGGAATTTCCTTCGACATCAACCAGGAAAAAGTAGGCAAGACCTATAAAGTATTGGTAGATCGTAAAGAAGGTGATTACTTTATTGGTCGTACGGAATATGACTCTCCAGAGGTTGATAATGAGGTTCTTATTGAGGCGTCTACGGGATATGCAGCAAATGGAAGCTTCGTAAATGTGAAGATAGACCGTGCTGAAGATTTTGACCTGTATGGACAAATTGTAAAATAAAAGTCCGAGGTTAAGCATTATAATTTAATAAGTTAACTTCGTGCCGATGCAGGCAAAATATATATCCTATCAGGAAACACAATCTTTTTCGCAGAT
>JAQBOT010000216.1 GCA_028287885.1 Pedobacter sp. | reverse complement strand
AAAGATCTGGAAGCCTCAAAAAACTCGACTTCCTTTAGGTCCATAACCTGCCCACGTACGAGTCGCGCTACGTCTACCCAGGTAGATAGTCCGACAGCGATAAAGATCTGCCAGAAACCCTTCCCTAGGGCAAAGGAAATGGCGATGACCAGCAATAAGGAAGGTAAGGACCAGATCACATTCATAAACCAGCTGATTGCAAGATCTAGCTTCCCACCAAAGTAGCCGGCGATGGCACCCAATGAAACACCTATAAATAAGGAAATTAGTACAGCCATTAAGCCAACGGACAGCGAAACCCGGATGCCAAGGATAAGACGGCTTAACATGTCTCTACCATACATGTCTGTGCCGAGCAGGAATCGTTGGCTGTAGATGTTTTTTGAAATGAAGTCCTTTTGACTAACCTGCTTTAGGTTACAGTCCGGACAAAGCGCAGACAACTTATAGCTTCGTGGCGCAGGCGGATCATCATCTCCGATATACTCGTAGGCGATGATCTTGTCTTTCTTTATTGTGTACCCGCTGATCGGCATACTGGTGAAGTTTGCTTCCTGACCGTACAACATAAGTTCGAGCGTATTTACTTCTTTGATACTCTTGTTGTGACTCACGATTAAAAACTGGAACGACCGACCCGGCTTTCTGTTGCTTAGCTGTAAATGCATGGTATTGGCCATGGGAGTCTTGTCTGGCGTAATCAGATACCCGAGAATACCCATGACCATAAACAAGACGATAATACCAAGTCCTGCCATCGCAAGCTTGTTCCGTTTAAATTTCTTCCAGATCTTCGCAGATGGGCTATGATGTTCCATTACTTTACCATGCGCCCTTTCCAGTTATACTTGCCTGAATTTCCGGCAATGCCGATAAAAATGATGTAACCAATGTGCATAACGTTCAAAGCAGGTATCAAAAACAACAGTTCCATGCGTTTCGCAAAGCGCGTTACCGTAATTAGGAACAACAATTCAATAAGCATTTTTATGAGCAGCTGAGCTAATCCAATCTGTAGATAGCCTCGGGCAAATAGGCCTACAACAAGGTTTAGCACAATGCTTAGATTGAAGAGCCATACCAGAACACCCAAAACAATGATTGATTTGTTCTTATATCGCGTGCTTTTAGAGGCCCAACGTTTTCGTTGTTGTATAAATTCTTTTACTGTAGGCTTCGCCTGCGTGTAGACAATCGCATCACTGTTCTTCAGGAAACCTATCTTGTTGTTGTATTTGGCTGCAATCTTATGAAGCAGCAATTCGTCATCACCTGAGGCGAGGTCATCTATTCCAGTAAAGCCACCTACCTCGTAAAAAGCTTCCCGTTCATAGGCTAGGTTTGCCCCATTGCAAGTGGATGGACTCTTATTTCCAATGGTTGAGGCACCCATGCCAATCAGGTATAAAAACTCAAGCGACTGAGCCCGTTCGAAGAAGCTTTTTTCTTCAGTAAAGACGACTGGAGAGGAGATCATTTTAAAGCCTTCTTGCTGGTAGTAACCAACAATGGTCTTTAACCAGTTTTTGCCCATACGGCAATCGGCGTCTGTGGTGATAATTAGTTTGCCCTCCGCCTGAGCTATCGCGGTTTGTATGGCCTTTTTTTTATAAGAGTTGATTGTCAGCGGTTCATTTAATGTGATCAACTTGATCCTCGGATCGTTGAAAGAGGTAATGATGCTGCCTGTTCCATCGGTAGAGTGATCATCAATGAAGATAATTTCCATCAAAGTCTTATCGTAGTCCTGAGCAAGCAGGTCGCTTATTGTTTTTGATATGTTTTCTTCCTCATTTCTGGCGGCAACAATGATGGACACTTTGATCAGTTTAGAATCTATTGGCAACGTAAAACCAGGTAGTCGCCTCCAGCCAATTATGAATGAAAGTACTACAGCCAGGTAAAGGATTGTTAAGAAAGCGGAGATTAGATCAGAGGTATTTATGGCTTCCAAAGAAATTAAGTTTAAAGACGAAATAACTGCCTAATATAGCAGGAATTATAATATTAATAAGCCAAATGCTAGCTGTACAAGCCACTACTGAGGCATGTGCATTGGTGACGTAATTGAAGAAAAACAAGGCTGTGACGCTTCGAATGCCAACATCGAAAAGATCGAGAGAAGGCAGGTTGGACTGGATGAAAAACAATATGCAAACCATCATTACGATATCTGCAGAATGCAGGTTCGGGATTAGCCAGTAGAATAAAATAAAATACTGGGTGCTAAAAACCACATATCGCGCTAAGCAAAATAGGAGTATTCTGAACAGCTCGGCTTTCTTGTACCTCGCTAAAATCTGGTAGAATTTCTTATACTTTCTGGTTATTCGCATGGAAAGTAGCAGCCCATTTAACCACTTGATATTGAAATAAAACACGATCAGAAAGAGGGAGAAAACACTGGCGAGAAAGCATAAGGCCATAAAGAACCTATAGTCCATAGCCTTAAACCTATAGATGAAAATGCAAAGGGCAATTGAACCAAATACGTTAGTCAAGACCATCTGTCCAATGTTTCCAACGGCCATGGCCACCACTCCAATTACCCTGCGCTTTGGAGATAGAAAAAACACCCGCCCCCCATATTCCCCCAATCTGTTTGGTGTGAAAACCGCCCAGGTCAAGCCGCAGAAGACAGATTCGATGGACTTCCACAAACTTATATCTTCGACGCTACTGATTAGACGTTTCCACTTAAAGGCTTCTAAACCCCAATTGACAAACATTAAAGAAAATACAATAGATAGTATTACAGTGATCTCTGTACTTGAAATGGTGTGAAGGAGCTTTATGAAACTTTCAAGATCCTGATTGGCAGTGAGCTTGGCGTAAATGAAGTAAAATGCAAATACAACGATGCCAATTTTTATTATTGTAGAAAAGATTCCTTTAAATTTCGCCGTCAATGTTTTTACTTTCAGTATCTGCAAATATGCTTATTATTGTTCTATGTTGGTTGAAAAAAAGGAAAGGGTGATCATGGGCATCGACCCCGGAACCTCGGTTATGGGTTACGGATTGGTACTGGAGAAGGGAAGTAAACTTCAACTGATAAGTATGGGTGTAGTAAGAATGGAACATCTCGATGATCATTTTCTTAAGCTACAGCGGATCTTCGAAAAGACAATTGCCCTGCTGGATGAGTACAAACCAGATGTGCTGGCACTAGAGGCGCCGTTCTACGGAAAGAACATTCAGGTAATGCTAAAGCTTGGAAGGGCTCAAGGGGTAGCGATGGCGGCAGCATTGTCCAGGAACATTCCGGTAACGGAATATGCACCACGAAAGATTAAACAGTCTATTACGGGCAATGGGAACGCAGGTAAGGAGCAAGTTGCAGCGATGCTACAAAATCTGTTAAGTTTTAAAGAAACGCCAGAGTTCCTTGATGCTACAGATGGGCTGGCAGTAGCGGTTTGCCACTCCTTTCAAAGGGTAAGCACGACAAATTCAGGCAAGTCATATTCTGGCTGGGAAGCCTTTGCGAAAGACAACCAAAAGCGGGTAAATAATAAGTCTAGAAATGCTTAACGATGGTAATCCCAGCCTGGAACAAAGAAATGCCCCCATAAAGCACGTAGCTTTTGGAGGCATTCTATTTTAAGTTATTATTTAGACTTATGATCCTAGTATTTTGAAAACGGCTTTAAAGCAAAAAGCAGCACCTACAAATAGGATAACCCATGAAATCAAAGATAGTATCGAAGAATCATGTGCGAAACGCAAGAACACGCCTACTGCAGCTATGACGATACCGAGTAGTAATGTTTTATATATACCTAAGTCATTTGCACTCTGCATGCTTTTAGTATTGTAAATTGGTTTTTGCTCCATATAATTAAAATTTTTCAGCACAAAATTAATATTTATCGGGGTATAAAAAAGTATTATTCTTAATAACTTTTCAGGCCTTCCAGACGTTCTTGCGACTTTCCAGCCTCTGTTTTGCTTTCACGTTTGTAAATCGGCTTCTCCCAATCCCCATACATCGGGTTCGGTAGCACAACAAACCTTGTTCCAAATAACTGCTGCATCGCGTTTACCTGTTCAATCGTGTTCTTACCCTCCCGGTAGAAAACATTGGAGAAGTCGCTGAGGTTGTCTCCGCATAAGAGCAGTATATTGTACCTCTCCAGCAACATTTTCCTCCTTGCCTCTTTATCTGAAGTATTCGTTTTGAACAGCATATGCGCTTTATCTGCAAAAGGGAAACCGAGTTGTTGCAGGTTTCTCCTGGTTGACTCTAGCTCTGACACGCCCCTGTTGCTGACGTAAAACGTTTCTACACCTTTACTTGCGGCAAACTTGAGAAAGCCGGCGGCACCTGGCACAGTGTCGGCAATACCCTTACTTGTCCAGTTAAACCAATCCTTCTGATCATAGATCTTATTGTTGCGAATCTCATATCCTTGAAAGGGAGAATTATCTAAGACCGTCTCATCAACATCCACGACAACGCAGTTCTTTTTACCATTGTTTGTTTCAGCTAGTCTTGGGACCAGCGATAACTGAGCAAAGTTGTAAGCCTGAAAAGCTAGAGCCCTGTACTCGCCAGAATGTTGTTGCCACAACACAGCAGTTGTATAATCTCTAACGCCCGCATTTGCAGCTGTGTCTTGTGCCTTCAATCCAAATGGTAGCAAAAGGCTAACTATAGCAACTATAATTCTTCTCATATCATTTATTCTAATAAATAAAAAAGCCTCTACCGGTAAAGATAGAGGCTTTTTCAAAGTAAATTATTGTTATCCGTTCAATGCAGCAGCTCCACTTACGATCTCCGTTAATTCGGTCGTAATTGCGGCCTGACGTGCCTGATTGTAAGAAAGTTTTAAAGCTTTCAATAAATCACCTGCATTCTCAGTTGCCTTATCCATTGATGTCATACGTGCACCATGCTCAGAGGCATGAGAATCCAAGACAGCACGGTATAACTGTATTTTAATAGACTTAGGAATTAATTGCTCAACAATTTCTTGTTGAGAAGGCTCCAATATATAGTCAACATTAGACTTTGATACAACTGTATTGTCTTCAGTTTTTGGCAATGGCAACAACTGCTCCGCATTTACAATTTGCATCGCTGCATTTTTAAAGTGATTATACACAAGTTCAACCCTATCGAAATTCCCTTTTACAAAACCGGCCATAATCGAATCGGTGATCTTGGTAACATTTTCAAAGGTTAGTGCAGCGTAGACCTCGTCGTTGTTTCCAATAACGTTGTAGCTACGCTTCTGATAGAAATCCTGTGCCTTTTTACCGATAGCAATCATTTGCACATTGCCATTCTGATATTGGCTGCTGTATTTCTCGGCAATTAAGTTGTTGGCCGCTTTGATCACATTCATGTTGAACGCACCAGCTAAACCACGGTTAGAAGATACCACTACAATTAAAACCTTATTTGGCTCACGCTCCTGAATAAAAGGCGATGATGAACCCTCTAAACTTGCAGATAGATTTGCTAGAATATCCTTCAGTTTATTAGCATACGGACGTAATTGTACGATCGCATTGGTAGCACGCTTCAACTTCGCAGCCGAAACCATTTTCATAGCTTTGGTAATCTGCTGGGTAGATTGTACTGAGGTTATACGAATTCTTACTTCTTTTAAATTTGCCATTTTATTTTAGTGTGCGATTAAAGGGATTAGTAGTTACCTGCAACCTCTTTAGCCACTGTTTCTAATGTACCTGTAATTTGATCATCTAGTTTACCAGCTTTCAATGCTTTCAAAGTATCTGGGAAACGTAATTCCAACTGTTGTAAATATTCAGCTTCAAATGCTCTGATCTTGTTCACAGGAACGCTACGCATTAAGTTTTTAGTTCCAATGTAGATGATTGCAACTTGCTTCTCAACAGACATAGGAGAGAACTGTCCTTGCTTTAATACTTCTACGTTACGTGCACCTTTGTCAAGTACCGATTTAGTAGCCGCATCAAGGTCTGAACCGAACTTAGAGAAAGCCTCTAATTCTCTGTATTGCGCCTGATCTAGTTTCAGGGTACCTGCAACCTTTTTCATCGACTTGATCTGCGCATTACCACCTACACGTGATACCGAAATACCTACGTTAATAGCCGGACGAACACCCGCGTTAAACAAGTTTGATTCAAGGAAGATCTGTCCGTCAGTAATCGAGATCACGTTCGTTGGAATATATGCAGATACGTCACCAGCCTGAGTTTCTATGATTGGAAGCGCAGTTAATGAACCACCACCTTTAACGATTCCT
>JAQBOT010000211.1 GCA_028287885.1 Pedobacter sp. | reverse complement strand
ATGGCACAATCCCGCATGTTTTATTCGATTAGCAGGGACGGACTATTGCCAAAAGTATTTTCGGAGGTACACCCGAAGTTCAAGACACCCTATAAATCAAATATATTGCTCTGTGCTTTTATTGCTGTATTTGCCGCATTTGTACCGATGCGCGTTGTTGGGGAGATGACAAGCATAGGAACACTCCTCGCCTTTTTGATGGTCTGCGTTGGCATTCTCATCCTTCGGAAAACAGATCCCGATGCAGTACGCCCTTTTAAGGTACCCCTAGTGCCGCTGATCCCAATCTTAGGCATCTTGACCTGCTTGCTTATGATGGTATTTCTACCAGCAGACACCTGGATTAGGTTGGTTGTTTGGCTGGCGATTGGCTTAGCCATCTATTTTGGATACGGAAAAAAGAACAGTGTGCTCAGAAAATCGTAAGGAAAATAGGCTGAAGGCTTGCGGTTAAGCAACAATGCGCTATAATTGAAGCACATAAATAAGATAATAATTAATCTTCTAAAGCGAAAATAGAATTTTTGAACAAGCCGGCTTCTTCAGAAGTTTGGCGCATGGTTTGTATTCTGGTTATTACACCTACAAAATCATCTACCTATGTTAATTAAGTTAAATCCAATTTTTACGACTTATGCCAGACATAAGGAAGCAAAAGTTGAAAGCGCCTTGACCCGTCGACAATGGATTGTTGCTGACCGCATTCTGATGGTTATATTGTTTATAGCGGTAATCATCTTAGCGATAGCGTTTTCTTAGGGTTTAGAACAAATTAATTGATTTTTTTATCCCGGCTTGCCGGGATTTTTTTTGTTCGCTTATAGCAAAAGGGTATCTATACGATGTGCCTGCACCTTTGCATGTTCCTGAGACCAACTGAATATTGTAAAATGTCCATCTTGTGAAGCGACGAAAGCGACTGCATCATTCTGATCATGAACGAACTGCGCAGCTGATAAATGACGGGTGCCGCCGACTTTTGAAGCATGTAAACGCACTGCTCCCCCACCGGCAATCGGTTCTATAAATATGATCTCATCGACAGTATCTTTTCCTTTTGCCCGACCAATCTTTGCGCCGAAGGCAAGCAGGTCGTAATTGTCGTTTACAACGGTTGCACCATCAACAGCAGAAAGTCCGGCAAGATGCTCTACTTCTCTTTTCAATGCGGTTTGCCAGAAGATTTGACTGGCTTCCTTCCTGTCTTGGCTTAGCAGCTTGGATAAGCCGGAGAAAGCAGGCTGAACTGCGTATTGTATTGGCTTAATGATGGAGTGCAACCAATTCTTGCTTTCTGCACGTACGATGAGCAAGGTGCCGCCGCGCTGATGTGCACGCATAGACACTGCGAGCTGAATCATTACGTTAACAGCATCATTCCAGTACGAGGGTGCAGTAAGGTCCAGTAGGGACAGTACAATTGCCGGCGCATCGCTATTGGCCGTGCTGGATGGGTCAACGATTTTAATCTGCTCTCCTTTCAAAACGGCAACATTGGTAAATTTACCAAAGCCCGAGAAACGGCGGTGTTTGATAACAAGCAAGCTGGGCTCTGAAACATCAAGAACAAAACAGAAATTCGGGATTCCAGTTGTTGTGCCCCAAATGTAAACTTCATCTCCTTCATGCCAGATGCCCAAGTGGATTCCGGCGCGCTCAACCCCAGGCGCAATCTTAGTTAATGCGGAGGGCGTTAAGGCAAGTCGCTGTTTAAATACGAGCGGGTTGCTGGATTGTTGGGGCGGGAGAAATGCCAATGAGATTTTCGGTGAATGTCCCTCCTCTTTTCGAAGGCTTGCCCAAAATGCAGCGTCAATAATTACCTCCACAAACTTAGCTAGGGGCAGTGGAGCCAGATCTACTTCACCCGCACCTTTAGCCAATTCCAGGTGTGTAGCAAATATACATTCTACCTGAGCAGCGATAGACACTGCCGCCTGATAAGTGGATTGGTAATTCATGCCCTAAAGTTAAAAATAAAAATTTGGTATGCCTATTGCATTGTTTTGTTTATCAATCTTAGAAAACTATTAAACAATGGATACGAAAACCTTCAACCTTAACATTTTCAGCCACAAAGATTCTTTATACTCCTTTGCATACTCTTTTACTAAAGATGAGGAAGACGCAAATGACCTTTTTCAGGACACGATGCTGAAAGCCATCCACTATTCCAGCAAATTTAAGGAGGGTACGAATTTAAAAGCGTGGTTGTATACCATTATGAGAAATACGTTCATAAACAATTACAGAAAGTCGTCAAAAACTACCAAGATTTTGACGGTTACAGATGAGCTTACTTCCGATAAACTTTTCCTTAGTGCTACCCTAAACAGCAGTGAAGGAAAATTTGTAATGGATGATATTTATACCGCGCTGAAAAGCTTACCTAATGAGTATTATACACCATTTATAAAATACTTTGAAGGCTTCAAGTACCATGAGATAGCCGAGGAGTTGAACATTCCAATTGGCACGGTGAAAACAAGGATCCATGTTGCCAGACAATTGCTAAAAAAACAATTGCGTGCTTATTCTTTACTTGCTTCTGACCAGGAACAGGTAGCCTAAGTAAGTCAGCCATATTCTTCCGAATTCGCATTCTGGTAGATTTAGTATATTTGTATTCCACACAAGTACCTATGTCCACAGAAATAAAATGTCCGAATTGTGCCCACTCCTTTCCGATTGAAGAAGTGATGGCGGAAGAATATAAAAAAGACTTACGTGAAAAGATGCTGTCCTTCACAAAACAGAAGGACGATGAGTACAATAAAAAACTTTCTGAATTTTCTTTGCAGCAAAAGCAGCAGGAACAATTGTTTGCCCAGCAACAACAAGCCCGCGAGCAGGAATACCAGCAGAAACTAGCTGCAGAGAAAAAACAGCTTCAAACAGAATTGGAAGAAAGCCTGCGCAAAAGGATTGTTACTGATTTTGAGAATAAACTACATTTGCTCGATAACACGAACAAGGAAAACGAGGAGAAGCTGAAGCTGGCGCGTGCCAAAGAGCTGGACTTTATGAAGAAGGAGCAGCTTATGAAGGAGAAAGAGGCGGAAATGGAACTAAAAATCCAGCGCAGTCTTCAGGAGCAACGTACGGAGCTGGTTGAACAAATCAGAAAACAAGAAAGTGATAAAAACAACATCAAGGAAACCGAGCATCAACTGCGTGTTAAGGAACTTGAAAAGCAGCTGGACGATCAGAAAAAGCTGGCCGAAGAGATGAAGCGTAAGGCTGAACAAGGATCTATGCAATTGCAGGGAGAAGTTCAGGAGCTTATTTTGGAAGAATTGCTACGCAACTCTTTTCCTTTTGACCTTATAGCTGAAGTTGGTAAAGGTGTACGTGGTGCCGACTGTGTTCACCATGTCCGCAACCAATTCGGGCAGGATTGCGGAAAGATTATCTACGAAAGTAAACGCACCAAAGATTTCTCTTTGGAGTGGATAGAAAAGCTAAAGAAAGACATGCGAAGTATGGGTGTTGACGTTGCTGTTATTGTGACGCAGTGTTACCCTAAAGGCATGGATTGCTTTGGCGAAAAAGATGGGGTATGGATCTGCTCTTTTGACGAAGTGAAAGCCGTATCGTACATCTTAAGGGACGGCATTGTTAAGTTGCATGGTGCGGCGAAATCCCAGGAGAATCGTGGCGATAAAATGCATATGCTTTACGATTACTTAACCAGCAATGAGTTTTCAGAACAATGGAAAGCAATTCGTGAAGGATTTATGAGTATGAAGCTATCGATCCAGCGTGAACGTGATGCCATGGAGAAACTTTGGAAAGCAAGGGAGAAACAGCTTGAAAAGGTTCTATTAAACGCCGCACACATCAGAGGCTCTGTTGAAGGCATTGCAGGAACCGACAGTATTCAGCTTAGTTTAACGGACGATGAAGATGATCCAATGTTATTGCTCTAAGTAGTTAACCTTTAAAGGTCCAGGCGACGAATCTACTGATTTTCTGACCCTGGGCCATTTCAATCGTCCTGAATTCCATAACGCCAGCTTGCTCCAGTGCACGATATATGAATGGCAGGTTAGCACTCTTTGATATCAAAGTTGTAAACCAACCGATCTGAGAGCCAAACTCCACACTCTCCAGGATCATCTTCCTTACGAAAGAAACTTCTCCGCCTTCACACCAAAGCTCAATATGCTGCCCGCCAAAATTAAGGACTTCCTTTTGTTTCCCAAGGTTCTGTAATTTCCTGTTTGAACCGGCAGCGGCCTCTTCTGCCGAAGCATGAAATGGTGGATTGCAAATTGTAGCATGAAACTTTTCACCCGGCTTTAAAACACCCCTAAAGATCTGCTGCTTGTTGTGCTGTAATCTGACTTTCAGATCCGCAGTTAGCGCTGGATTAGCGGCAATGATGTTCTCCGCACTTTGGACCGCCTTCTTATCGATATCTGTACCCAGGAAAGTCCAGCCGTATTCCTGATGTCCAATAATAGGATATACGCAGTTTGCGCCAACCCCAATGTCCATGATCTTCACCTTATTTCCTGTTGGAACATTTCCTCCGTTGCTACTCGCCAGAAGATCAGCCAGGTAGTGGATATAATCTGCGCGTCCCGGTATAGGCGGACAAAGATAACCTTCCGGGATATCCCAGTGTTCGATTTGGTAATATCGCTTAAGGAGTGCTTTATTCAACATCTTTACCGAAAGAGGATCAGCAAAGTCGATAGATTCATCTCCATATGCATTAACGATAACGCGATCTCTAAGTTCCGGGGCATGTTTAACCAAGGCGGCGAAATCGTATCGCGAACGGTGTTTATTCCGCTCATGTAAAACTTTCTTGTCCGCATTAACAGGTTTGCTCATGATTTCTGGCTTATGTGTCGTTATCTTTACCAGACAAAAGTAGCGGTTAAAATTGTCTTTAAGGTACACCATATGTCCAGAATGATTAAGAGTATTGGTTTTGCGGTTGCAGGACTTCGATATGCATTTAAAACACAGCCAAACTTTAAATTCCACATTTTCGCCTTGGTAATGGTCGCTATTCTCGGTTGGTACTTTAACCTGAACCGCTTAGAATGGCTATGGATATTAGCTGCTATCTCGATGGTTTTAGTTGCTGAACTCCTTAACACGGCGATTGAAACTCTGGTTGACCTGGTATCACCAGGGTACCATGTTAAGGCTGGGATTGCTAAAGATACTGCCGCAGCAGCAGTGCTGGTTGCAGAGATCATTGCGGCGGCAATTGGCCTGATAATTTTC
>JAQBOT010000210.1 GCA_028287885.1 Pedobacter sp. | reverse complement strand
TGTTTACGTTTTGCTCGTTTACAGGGTAAGTGAAACGTACTGGAAATCCGCTGAAAGCATCCTCAGCAGGAGCTAGCACCGGGTAATCTAAACGACGTTGCTCAACCCAGGCATCAATTCCTCTATTGTATAATGCAATCCACTTCTGAGTACCGATCTTTTGTCTGTAATCGCCAGGAGCAGTAACATAAGCTACACTTGGTTGCAACAGATAAGCAGCTGCCTCAGCATCAGTACCACCCCAATCTAAGATTGATGCGCGAATAGCATTAGCATAGAAAACTGGTGCAGTACCGCCCACATTATAGCCTCTTGCTGCAGCTTCAGCTAGTAAAAACTGAACCTCAGAATAGTCAAGCAGGTTTCCAGGGAAATCTGCATTTGTTATCGTTGGTGATGCATGAGAGAAGTTTGGATAAGCACTACTTACACCTGGAGTTCCACCCTCATACTTTGCTATTGGCTCTATATATTGTTTAGTTACTGGATCTATAGCCGTGTTACTTCTAGTGAAATACAATGGTCTTCTCGGATCATTTAATCCGTTCATTATATTTGTGATTGTACTCGCCGCAACAAAGTCCAAACGTCCACTTTGAATCAAATCAACCCAAACAGGGTTTGTGTTCGGTGTAGTCGTTACATACGGGAACTTTGCGTTATCAGCATTTGACGCCAACAAACCACCAGTAACAGCTGACTCGGCTGCCGTTCTAGATGTTGCAGCATCTGCATCGGAAAGAACCATAGCCAATTTAAGCTTTAACGAATTTCCAAACTTTTTCCATTGTGCAGGATTTCCATCATAGAATGCGTCAGCAGAACCAAGACTTGCCGCAGCCGGATCAAGAGCAGCCAAATCGGCGTCTAATCTGGTCAGCAGGTCTTTGTAGATCGTTTGCGCATCATCATACTTTGGAAAAGTGTTATCAACGTTCAAGGCCTCAGAGTAAGGTACATTTCCGTAGGTTGTAACAATATAATGCCATGTATAAACTTCCATGATGTCAAGAATGGCCAAACTATTTTTCAATTGTGCAGCATCTGTAACATCCGTAGGCATAATCTTCTTAGACTCCTCGAAGTTTTTCAGCACCGTGCGGTAGAAGTTATTCCACAAGTTATCTGGAATATTCCTTGACTGCAGGTTATATTGACTCTCATCAATGTATGTAGTCTCTTGCCATTGCTGCTCTATCAGTCTAAATATATTAGAATTGACATTGGGCGAAGTAATGGTATTCATCAGGTTATGTTGAGCGCTTGTAAACAAGGACGAAGAAGATACATTTAGCGGTTTCTTCGGGTCAACATTCAACGTGGTGACATCTTTGGTACATGCAAGTATAAACAATGCAGGTACCAGTGCTAATATAATTTTTTTCATATGATCAATGATTAAAATCTAACTTTTAAGTTAAACGTGAAATTCCTTACACTTGGATAAGATCCAACTTGGTAACCTTGAACATTACCAAAACTCAAGCCATCTTCAGGATCAGCGTTAGGTAAGTTCTTGTGGATTATCCATAAGTTTCTTCCAATTAATGAAAGATCTACGCCTTTAAGAGGTCCAAGTTTGCTAACGAAAGTCTGCGGCAAGGTGTAACCCAATACTACTTCTCTCAACTTAATAAATCCAGCATCGTAAACAAAGGCAGCAGCAGGCAATCTTCTGTAACCGTAAGAACCAAATTCTGCGTTGGTAACACGAACAGTGTTCGGTTGTCCAGCAGCATTCACACCTGGGTTTATAATACCACCACCTTCAGAAATAGGCAAACGAGATTCATTACCTAAATCGTTAAGACCAGCAGTTTCTTCATACATACCAGTAGCAAGACCGTAATACTGGTCTAGAGAGAATACGCTTCCACCTTTACGAACGTCTATCAAGAAGCTCAAATTCACATTTTTGTATTTGAAGTTGTTGCTTACACCACCAGTCCATTTTGGATTCATGTTGCCAATAACTTCATTTGATGTTGCAGACTGAAGGTATCTTCCGTTTGCGCCAATTACTTTTTGTCCATCTGCTGCGTATACAAAGTTAACACCACGTAGCGTACCATATGGCTGACCTAGGGTCGCGTTAACACTGATACCACCCTGGAAACTTGCAATTGCAAGATTCGAAGCCTGGTTTCCGCTTGCATCTTTAAACAACTCAGTAACTTCGTTTCTGTTTCTGGTCCAGTTTACATTAATTCTCCAAGAGAAATCATTTGTTCTTACTGGTGTTCCATTCAACGAAAGCTCAACTCCTTTGTTTACCACTGTACCTGAGTTCAAGTATTTAGAAGAATATCCAGTAGAAGTTGAAACGTTAACCGGTAAGATCTGGTTTACAGTTTTAGTATTGTAATAAGTCGCATCGATACCTAAACGGCTACCGAAAAATGAAGCTTCAACACCTACTTCAGAACTTTTTGTACGTTCAGGTTTAAGATCTGGGTTGTTTTTAGTTCTAAAAACTGTAGACTGTGTCCGGCCATCAAAAGGAGTTCCAATCGTATAGGTATCAGATACCGTATAGATAGGTGCATCTGATCCTACTTCAGCATAGTTGGCACGCAACTTACCGTAAGACAACCAAGATTGACTTTTTAACAATTCAGAGAATACAAAACCGCCTGATATCGATGGATAATAATAGGCATTGTTTCCTTTAGGTAATGTTGATGAAATATCCCGTCTGATGGTTCCATCAAGGGTGTACGTGTTTTTATAGGTAAATGTTGCGCCAGCAAAAATACCCTGTACTTCCCTGCGTGCATCAACTTCAACAGGTGCTTCAATTGGACTTACTGAGTTACTTAACGAGTAGATTCCCGGTAAAGCTAAACCACCGTTTGTAATGGCATAGTTACTCTGTGTCCGTTGTCTTCTAACGTTTGTACCCAATAGACCCTTGAAATTTAGATCTGAAGAAATGTTTTTATCAACGGTAGCAAGGAAGTCTAAATTGGATTCAGTGTAATCTTCAAGGTATTTAGAATACAATGGCACATCTAAACTTCCGATTGCCTGACGTTCTTCCTGAAGCTGGTGGTATGAATCTAATGAGTATCGACCCATTAAGTTCAACCAGTCTGTAACTTTATAATTTAAGTTAACGTTTCCTAAATAACGATCACGGCTATCTGACTCAAAGTTCTCATATCTTGAGAAATATGGGTTGTCCCAGAAAATAGGTCTGCCAGTGCCATCAGTGAAATCTGCAAGGTTCCAGGTCACGTTTTCTTTACCAACGTAAGAAGGATTCGTTTTTGCTAAGTTTTTAACACGGAAATAAGCATCTTTTTGTTCCTTAACATAAACGTTAGTCTGCCACCACTGTCTAAAGTTAGTCATTGGATTATAAACACCCGCTCCATTATAACCAGTACCATAACGGCCAAGACCCTGAATATTAAAATAATTAACATCAGCACCAATCGTTAGTTTGTCAGTAATATTGTAAGTAGATCCAAAGTTGAACACATTTTTCTTGATGTTCGAGTTAGGTAGAATACCGTTTTGGTAATCTCTGTTGAAACCAATTTTAAAAGTACCCTTATCATAGCTATTGCTTAGAATAATACTTTGGTTATTAGATAATGGCTTCTCGAAGAATGTAGTTGGATCATTTGCCGCAGCAACCCAAGGTCTGGCTTTACCAAAATTTGGTGAAGTAGCATCGAACGCATCCCATTGGTAAACCAACAAATTTGGATCAAATGCCGCACCATAAGAGGCATCCTCAGTTAAAGGTGCTACCAAGTCATTCACACCGTCTCCATTAACATCCACGTTGTCAATCAGGTAATTTGATTCATCAGTACCATAATATGGTCCGTAACCTGCTCCATACTTTTTCTGGAATTTAGGAAAGGTACTTTTGTCAATCCTGCCATAATTCACACCAGCGTTAACCGTGATGTTTAAGCCAGATTTACCTTTTTTAGTTGTGATCAAGATAACTCCATTACTTCCTCTTGAACCATAAAGTGCAGAAGCCGCAGCTCCTTTCAACACAGTAATGTTTTCAACATCGTCTGGGTTGATGTCGGAAGCGGGGTTACCATAATCATAACCA
>JAQBOT010000151.1 GCA_028287885.1 Pedobacter sp. | reverse complement strand
ACGATGAAGAAGAGCAGCTTTTTGTTAATTCCGGAAATGCGTCTTCTAACTTTTATTACATATGGACCCGGAAGGAAGCCTTGTGTAAAGCGTCTGCCGAAGGTTTAACTGATGCGCTCCGGCTTGTTAACTGTTTACCTGATCAAGTCATCCGAACACAGGTACGATATCGATTGATGACTTCTTTTTTAGAGCAAGATTACATTCTTACCATTGCAGCAAAAGAAAGCTCAGCGGAGTTTAAGTATTGGGAAATATGTGGGTAACCAATAATGGATTCGACGCTTTATTTTCTTAAAGCCTTTTCCCAGATGACGGACTGTTTCCCAAAGAAGAAACGGAGCAAACCGGCAAGCACCGCATAATTCATCATGCAGAAATAAAAAGGAATGAACAGGATTTTGATGCGCAACTTTCTATCCTCGAATACTTTACCAAGGTAAGCGGATGTGTAGAATAGAACCTGCAACAAAAAGATGATCTTATAGAATCCGCCGGCCTGATTTAATACCAGCGCAAGATTGAGTAGTAAGGCCGCAATCATTAATAAGGGTGTTATCGTCCAGCGCAACACCCGATGGCTAATATATTGAAATGAAAGTACCGGAAAACGGAAAGGGTTGAGCAGCAACTTCAACCATAATATAGATTGGATACCGCCTGCGGCAATCCTGATTTTTCGCTTTAACTCCTCGTTGATGTTTGCGGATGAACTCTCCAATGCGTATGCCAAAGGCTCGTATACGATAACATATCCCTTTTCAGCAATTCTCATTGAGATCATAAAGTCGTCAAGTACGCTGTTTGCTGCAACGGGCTCGTACAGGCTTTTTCTTATGCTAAACAACTCGCCAGCGGCACCAACTACAGAGTATAGTTCAGAATCCCAGGCTTTAAGTTTTGATTCATACTTCCAGTAAAAACCTTCGCCAGCGGTAGCATCGGTGCTTTCCTCAATAGCGACCCTTTTTTCCCCAGCGATGGCCCCTACTTGAAGATCAGCATAATGCCGACAAAGGTAAACCAATGCCTCTGGGTTTAGAAAGGTATTGGCATCAGTAAACACAACCAATTCGGTCTGAACATGCAGCATTGCACGATGAACTGCAGAAATCTTCCCCTTGCGTTCCGGTGAGTGGAGCAGCTTTATTTGTGGATATGCCGATACCAGTTCTGGTGTTTTGTCTGAAGATCCATCGGTAACAAATATAAACTCCAGCTTACCTGCAGGATAATTAAGCTTTAAAGTATTTTCAATCTTATCTTTAATGAAATCCTCCTCATTAAAAGCAGCGACAATCAGCGTACAACTGGGAAGCGCATCAAAGTCATATAAAGATCTCTTTACAGGGTTGAACATCCTTTTTATGCGGATCAGGCAATAAAGCAAAATTCCGTAACCGAAAAAAGTATAAAACACTAGAAAAAGACAGATCCAGAAAGCTATAGTCATGTTATTTTTTTGAATATCCAAGCGACCTGCTTGTTGTTGTGTTGGTAAGGTTCCATTTGATTGCGCTAAACAGCACTGGAATAAATGAGGGATTATGTTCTTTAAGGTATTTAAGTATGTTCCTTGGAGTAACAACGGCAATAAAGTAGAGGAAGAAGATGATCTTTTCGATAACTGCAGCATTTCTTCGAATGAATAGAATCCGGTTACGGTTCATAAAGTATTCTTTTAGGCTGCTGTTTTTACCAACAGACATTGACTCTTTGTGGTAGATCTTTGCACTTGCATTTACCCAGATTCTGAAGCCTGCTTTTTTGATCCGCTCACACCAATCCATCTCTTCGAAATAAAGGAAGAAGTTCTCCGGCATAGGTCCGGCCGCTTTTAAAGCTGTTCGTGTGATCATCATAGCCGCACCGTGAACATAGCCGGTTGGCGCGCTTAAACCATCAAATTGCCCTTTGTCGTCTTCGAACTGCCCAATGCATCTGTTTCGGCAAGTGTAAAAATTCATTTCCGTGAAACCGGCGTACTGGATTACATCTGGTTCATCGAAGTAATTGATCTTTGGGGAAATGATGCCTATCGTTGGATCGGCTTTCAACGTATCCAACAAACACTCCAGGAGGCCGGCAGTAAACTCCGTATCATTGTTTACAAAGAAAAGGTATTCTCCGCGGGCCGTCTTAATTCCTAAATTGTTGCCACCAGCAAAGCCCAGGTTTATTTCCGAGCGGATAAATTTGATGTTCTTACTTTGTTGCAATAATAAAGCGCCGTTATTTTCGATACTTCCATTATCAACTACAATAATTTCTATATTTGCTGAAGAATAATGGGAATCAATCGACTTTATTAAAGCTAATGTTGCTTCCGGTTGATTGTAGTCTACGGTAATAATAGAAATTAGAGACATTTATAGTATTTGCGTGTATAATCCTTAGATCAAATTTTGGTTCCAGATAAAAAACTTACTGACGATCTAAATGAATTGTTAAATCTTCAAGACAAAGATGAAGAATTAATTCAAAAATTAGGTGAATTCATGAATTTGCTTGAGATAAGCACCTTAGATTCGGAAAACATCAAACAGATTCGGACAACGCTAAATCATGCCCTTGACGTTAAGATCAACAACCATTCTGTAATTGATCAGATTAAAACGGTTTCGCTGGGTAACCTCGACAAACTAGACCAATTAGATCAGCTCGAAATTCTATTAACCACCAATCACATCGATTCAAAACAGGCGAACAAGATTGTCTTAAAGAATGTCTTTTTGAGATCCATGAAGGTAATCATCGGGTTTTTATTCGTTACTTTAGGCTTCGCAATGATCATAATGCCTGCGCCTCCTTATTTTGAAATGTTTACTATCTTTTATTTCAATGATAATGACGGTGTAACGTTAATGGATCTAATATCCCTGATAATAATTGCTATAGGACTTTATATAATTGTGAAATCTATTTCAAATTTCAAATCGTATGAATAAAACCATTTTATTGGTTGATGATGATCCTTTTCAATTAAAATTATACGAGAGATTACTACAGAACAATGGTTATGTGTGCAGAGTTGCCCTTTCAGTTGATGCTGCAGAAGAAATCCTGAAGAAATTCGAAATTCCTGACTTAATCATTTCAGATTATGAGATGCCTGATAGGAACGGATTTGAATTCAGAAAACGGCTTCTTAAAAATGAACTCCTTAAAAATGTTCCATTCCTTTTTCTAACATCTGTTAACGACGATCATTTCATTCAACAAGGATTGGACTTGAAAGCCATAGACTATATGGCAAAGGACATTCCCCCATCGCGTATTCTTTCAAAGATTAACAATCTTATGAATGCCGTGAAAGAACATTATGAGAGATCGTTAAGCGAAGTTAAAAGTATAGCGGAGAAGTTGAATTTACGCAACATTCCACTTAAAGCACCTCAGCTTAAGAATTTTGAAATCAGTTATTTTAACCAAACGTACCAGTCTCAGCCCGGTGGTGATTTCATAGATTTCATAAAGGTCGATGAGCGGTATACTTTTGTGATCCTTGGCGATGTGATGGGCAAAAAATGGGGTGCATGGTTTTTTTCCTTCAGCTACCTCAGCTACATTCGTTCGGCGATACGCTTGTGCGTGTTTGATGGCAACACATCCTTATCCACGATCCTCAATAAACTGAATCGTGTGATTTTTGCTGATGAGTTGCTTTCGGATATATTTTCAACCGTTAGTATTTTGTTATTGGACGATGAAAATGCAACACTTTGTTATTGTGGAGCGGGTGACTTGCCCGTACTTAAATTTGATAACAAGCAAAACAGTCTCGTAACCTATCAGTCGGACGGTATATTACTTGGTTTTTCTGAACATGTGGACTACACCGAAATGGAAATTAGCCTACATGGCGATGAAGAGGTGTATATGATCTCAGATGGAATGATCGACTTTCAAGTGAATGATGAAAAGAAGTCGGACATGAAGCTGTTTAAAGAGAAATTGTACGACTTGAAAGTGAGAAAGGAACCTACAGCTTCCATAGTAAAAAATTTATTTGATAAGCACACATCACAGGTAGATGATTGCAGTATCATAATTGTAAAAAGAAAATAATACGCTTATCCATTTTATATAACAATCATGAATTTAAGTAAAGAAAAAGTAAATGGTATTTTAGTTGTTACGATCGAAGAAAAAGAAGCAAACTTATCTAAGTCAGACCGATTTAAAGAATTGATTGTAGAAGAAATCAATGTTGGTGAAAGAAAGATAATTGTCTCTTTTAAGAATGTAGAGTATCTGGATAGTTCGTTTTTGGGTGCTCTTGTTGGTGTACTGAAAATACTTTTACCTTTAAACGGAAAATTAGTAATTACGGAGCTTAATGCAGATATTGAAAACCTGTTTGAATTAACCAGACTAAATAAGATTTTTGTTATTAAGAATGACCTGCAAACAGCCATGCTTGATTTTTAAATGGAAGAACCCGCAATAAACATAAACCTTAAGATTCCAAAGGATGCTGATGGAATATTAAATTATATTCACCAGGTGGTATCTGCTTTACAGGAAAGGATTGCACTTGATGAGGCGATTGTTAGAAACGTTAAGCTCATTCTTGTTGAGCTGGTGACAAATTCTATTAAGCATTCCAATGATGACAATGCATTAATCGAATTAAGCGTAGCTCACCCAACGCTTACTATTCAAAAGGTCGATAAGGGGCTCCAAATTGAATTTGCGGAAGATTCACATAAGATCCCGTTTGTGGATGTTAATAAAACGGTGATGGTCAGCTTTTCTGAGACCAAGAAGCATCACATCAAAATTCTGGATAAATATCAATTCAAATTCCTTGACGCTTATAAAGAAGGGATTACGATCGATTACATGCCAGAACACTTTGGCCTTTATATTATTACGCTTGCGTCGGATAGCTTTGTTTATCAGCATGATCCTAAATTACAGGAGAATCGATTTATTGTTAACCTGAAACTTAGGGACTAAATTTTCCCACTTGCTTGAAAACTGGGAAATTAATTCGCATAAGCATTCCCTAAGCTTAACACATCTTCTCTCTTTTGCATAGTTTTTATACAATGATTAGGTGTTAATCTGCTGGATATTAGGTATTTTTACACGTCAAATACCCTTGACATAGTTTTTGGAATGATCTTGGGATTAAAAGTTACGTATAAAAAAGATCTATGAAAAGAAAATTACTTACGCTCATTTGTGGGATTGCCATTCTAACTGCTTCTTGTAAGAAGGATAATACGACCATTGAAGCCCCGACAGAATCAGCATTGACTGATTTAGTAGTTCCGACAACATTCAACTGGCAAACCTCAAGAGATGTTAATTTTAGCATCGGTATTTCTGACACTCGTTTCCAGAACAGGCTATATGTTATTGGAGTATTTTTGGCTGATCCAGCTACTGGTGCTACTGCCGTATCTAAAGGTGCAGCATCATTAGTCAGTCCATTCAACGCAAAAATATCTGTTCCTGCTAACGTCGACGGAGTTTTTATACTTAAGACCGCTCCGGATGGAAGTTCGATAACTCAATATGTAGCGCTAATGTCTCAAACGGTTTCACTTTCTTTAGGTGCAACTGCTACGAACAACATTACTCTGCCTTCAGCCCAAAGCGCTACGATAGAAAACGTAAAGCTTACTTCACTGACGAATGCACAAAGTACGTTTAACACGACACCTACTACTGCAATTACTGAACCTGGTTGCGCGATAACTTCAACTGGAACATCAGTGACTAGCTCCTCAACCAAAGTGACTTGCTATACTGCAACTGCGAACACAACGCTTGACGTTGCAGGAACGAACGGTGGGACTTTGAAAATAAATGCGCCTGGTAAAGTAATCACGATTGGCACATTCACTCATACAAAACTGACAATTTTTGTTGGTGCTGGTACTACAGTGATCTTTCCTGCCACTTTTGTTCTTACGGATGGCGAAGCGATCGTTAACAATGGTGTAATCACAGGCGTTAATTACAACAGTGCGGGTGACCTATATAACAATGGTACTGCTACATTCACCGGTACTTTCAACATTAGTGCAACTGGTAGCGTTACGAACGCATCGGTATTGGTTGTAAAAGACGCAAGAGTTGAGGGTGCATTAACCAATACTAAGAGCTTTGTTGCAACAACTTTAACTACAATAAGCGGCGCGGGGTTTTACAATGAATGCAATACGGATATAAATGGAACGCTCACCATTAACAGTGGGTCGATCGTTACCAATAATAGTTTGATTACGGCCGACAACACAGTGATCGCTGCAGGTACGTTGTACTTATATGATGGTGCGATGTACCAGACAACTGCTTTCAGCACCAACACGGGTCTTGTATACGCAACGGGCGCACCCTCTTTATTCAAAGTAGTAACATCTGTTGGTGACGCCGCACTAAATTCAGGTGCTTTCTGGGGTAGTGTTCAATATTGTGGCAAAGAACTAAAAGCGAGTTTCGGTTATGGAGCAGTACAAGCATGCGGATTGTATCTGCCAAAAGATGATTGTAATACTCTAGGCAATGGAGCGGCGCCGGCACCAATTAAGCCTGACACCGATGGCGATGGTATCTTTGATGAACAAGACGCCTATCCAAATGATAAAACCAAGGCATTTGACAACTATTCTGTAAATTACAGTAACGGTGGTTCAACGGTTGCTTTCGAAGATAGCTGGCCTTCACAAGGTGATTATGACTTAAATGACGTTGTGTTAACCTACAAACATCAAGTTATTACAAACGCAAGCAACATTGTTGTACGTGTACAGGGTGAGTGGAACTTAATAGCAACTGGTGGTGATTATCAAAATGGTGCTGGTATCCAGTTTCCAATTCTGAAGTCAAGCATCACAAACTTTTCAAGCTCAAGCGGTCTGCCGATTGAAGCTGGTCAAGATAGTTTGGTTGTTCCACTATTTACAAATAGCAGAGCGCTTCAATCTACCTGGAATACGATAAATGGACAGGCAGTCTCTCCTACTAAAACTTTCACCTTTAGCTTTGATGTTACTAGCGGACCAACATTCGCTGCAATGGGTGTAAGTTCTTACAATCCATTCATCTGGAACAACACAAGCGGCTTCGGCAGAGGTTATGAGACGCATCTATATGGTAGAAAGCCAACACAACTGGCGACTGCGACTCTTTTTGGCACAAAGGCCGATAATTCAAAAACTGGTAAATACTATAGCACAGTAGCTAACTTACCTTGGGGAATTGAAATCCCAGTTGCTGATTTTAAATATCCTGTAGAGTATAAGCCGGTGACAGTTGCTTACTTAAAGTTCGGCACCTGGGCATCATCCGGTGGTACGTTAGACAAAGACTGGTACAGCACTACGGGTGTTGTGTTTAGAAACATAGATAACCTTTTCGCAGGTAAATAGTAGATTCGTGTCCTCGTAAATACGAAAGCCGATTAACTTTATTGTTAATCGGCTTTTTCTAATAG
>JAQBOT010000061.1 GCA_028287885.1 Pedobacter sp. | reverse complement strand
AAGAATTGTAGCGGACAGTTTACATAAGTCGTCAATGCCGTTGCCGACAACCGCTTCTTACCATTTATATACCTACTCAGCAGAAACATAACATGACGGTCTTTCTTTATCTGCACTGGTGTTCGGCTTTCTGTCGCGATGCTTTGTTGTTGTTCAAAATACCGGAAGGTGTAACCGCTTTCATATTCGAGCTGACGTAAAAACCGACTCGGTTCCCCTGTGTTGCTTTCATCTGTTTGTCCATTATAAACCAGACTGATCTTTTCTGAACGCTGAAGCAAGCGGTAAAACATGTAAGCGGAGATCGCATCCTGGTTCTCCAGAACCGGGAGTCCATGTGCCCTGCGGATGCTGTCTGGAATAAAGCTGGTTGAAATGCTGGTTTGTGGCAACACGCCTTCGTTTACGCCCAGTATATACACATGCTCAAAGTCCAGGTTTCTACTTTCCAGCAATCCCATGACCTGTATGCCTTGCAGCGGTTCCCCGCTTAATGGAACAGCAATGCCTTGAATGGCCTTCTGAATCAAAGATAATACGAACGACAATTCCTTCTGTTCGCTGTGTTCAACGGTTTTCAAATAAGGTCGCTCAGCAACCAAATGTTCCTTAAGCGTATCATGCAAGCGGTTAAGTTCTTTCAGCGTGGCAACAAACAAGTCTCCTTCCGTCTGTTTAAGGCATTTTAGCTCGAGTTGCATTTCCAGGATGTACTTCAGGATTTCCTGAAAAGCAAGAGTGGCCATTGAAGCATCAAGTACTTTAGTAAAAAACAAAGCGAGTATCCCCTTCTGCCCAATCAATCTTGCCACAGGCACCTCGGCCAATTGTTCTTCGATCAGCTTTTGCTGAATCTTGTCGCGCATTCTTTCCGTTATTCCTGTGAGGGGATGTGATAAAAACGCCTCAACCTCTTTGAAATTGACGGTCTCTTTGCCAGATTCATTCATTTGCGCCTGCACGCAGAGCCATAGATCAGCGAGTCCGAATATGGAAGAGGCAGCCAATGGATAACCCATCGTGACGTTCAAATTTAGTGCATGGTTCTTTTCGCCATCAAAGTACTGTGTTGGAATGGTCTGTAGCACCGGCAGCAGCAAGCTTTCATCGGCAAGAATAAGCGCCACCTTACCGGCCTGATCTGGATCGGCAAGCATTGGATAATCATCTTGCAAGGCGCCATGCAGAATTTTCGCCTGGGTGCTATGCCCTTGAGTCTTGTAGACGTTAACCGTCTTTGCTGCAGATTTGATCAGCGTCTTACTTGCACCAAGCGCATTCCGCAGGCCAGTTTGTTCAAGGTTTTTCCTTAAGAACAATCCGGCCTCCTGAGTTTTATCGTCTATATAATATGAGTCGGTGTCAAAATAAAACAGCGCTACTTCCTGCTGCTGAAAGCGTTTAAAGATCTTTGCTTCTGCGCGGGTTAGCGCATTGAAGCCAACAAATACTAGCTTTCCTTTTGCGAATTGTGCATTGAAGTTAGGCTCGCCTTTACCATCCGCAAGCTGCCTGTACACCTGCCCCATGGTAATTAAACCTTTGGCTTTGAGCGCCGACTGGTAGTTGGCATAAATCTCTGGCATTCTCCGCCACATGCGAATAAACTGCTCCTGTTGCTTTTTCTGCTTTCCTTCTGAGTAAGATTTCCAAAAGCCTTTCAAGAACTCCTGTTGCTCGTCCGTCAGGTAGTCGAACTGTAAATCAATCTTTGCGATATCTTCCAACTCCTCAAACAACTTAAGGGCATCGACCAGATCATTGTCGATTTGCGTAAAGTCACTCAGGATGATTCTTGCAATAGGATAGAACTTAGCCGGTTCCATGACTTTCTGCCCTTCAGCGAGCAGTAAATCATTGTAAACTTTGTATAAAGTAAAAAACTGTGTAAAGGGATCCGCAATTTTCAGATTGCTTGATAGGCCGAAGAACTCCTGAATGGCGTAGAATGCAGGGCTCCAAAACGGCTTCTTTAAGATCCCAGCTATATGATGCTGCAAATAGGCTGCAGGTCGCTTATTGTTAAATATTATTGCAGAATGCTGTAGATTGTCACCCAAACGGGCGACAAGATCTTCGGCTACTTCTTCTAAAAATGCTTTCATACTTTCTTTAATTTGCCAGATACGGCATAGAACAAATAGGTTTCTACATTGCTGTAGCCCATAGCCAGCAAAAGCTGCCTGTAGTGCTCAACCTGTTCAATATGTTTGCTGCTTTCTTCCAACGTGAATTTATAATCGATAATGGTCACTCCGTGATCGGTAATTAAAACCTTGTCCGGGCGATAACTTTTTCCTTTTGTATCGATGATGGTTTGTTCGGTTAAACTGTATTTTCCCTGCTTCAGCAATTGCTGCAGGTCTGCATTGTCTAAAACGGCCAAAGCCTGGACGCGCAAGCCCTCCCATTCCTCAGATTTAAAAACACCCGAAGCCAGGAGGTCGTTCAACACCCGGTCGATGTCTGCCGGCTGAGCCGCAGCTGCAAGCACCTCATGCAAAATGCTTCCCAGACGTCCCGCGTTGTTGCCCGTTAGCAGGTTGATACCACTCCGCTTCAAGCCGGTATTAAACACCTGACTTAAGCGGTCGGAGGTTGGATAATGATCAAGTTGAACAATCCCCGTACTTTCTTCATCCTGGTAAACGCTGTCCACGGCATCGTCCACAATGTATTCCCCTTCATCAGAAATTTCCGCCTCCAGTGTTTTTAGCAGCAAGTCGCCAATGTTCGTTATCGTGTCTGTCTTCTTACCCACAGTACTGATGTACAGGTACTCTTTGGAACGTGTCGTTGCTACATACAGCATGTTTAAGGCATCCATGTTATTGAACAGCAGTTCTTCAAAATAGGCTTTGGCAACGCTGGAGTTTCCAAGATCCTTGTTGTATTTTAATGGTATGCTTTGCAGATGATGGTAGGGCGTTTCTGCAGCAGGAACCCAGAATACACTATTTGTTTTCCCATTAATGTCCCAATTGCAGAATGGAAGCAGCACTGCCCGAAAGGCCAGGCCTTTTGATTTATGTATTGTCACTACTTGAACTGCATCAGCGCTTTCAGAAGATGGCAAAGTTTTCCGAAGCCCCTCCTCTTCCCAATACCGCAGGAATGAGGCAACCCCTTTTTCCCCCTGGCGGGCAAAATTACCTGCCAGATCACGGAAAGCAAACAGGTAAGGCAACTGAGATTCCTTCTTTGATAAACCATACACTTCAATGATTTTCTCCACCAGTTCCGGTAATGGTTGCTGCATCCAGGTATGCCAATGCTT
>JAQBOT010000046.1 GCA_028287885.1 Pedobacter sp. | reverse complement strand
TACCTGCCAGATCACGGAAAGCAAACAGGTAAGGCAACTGAGATTCCTTCTTTGATAAACCATACACTTCAATGATTTTCTCCACCAGTTCCGGTAATGGTTGCTGCATCCAGGTATGCCAATGCTTGCATAATTCGGGTGGCAGCACATCGCTTAACTGAGCAAGTGTTTTTAGTTTTAAGTCGAAATAACTGGAAGTCTCTACCACCCGCCCCTGCAAACGGGCATAAAGGCTAATACAATTTGCTTTATACAATGCTGTATTGTTCGGCAATCCTGCCAAAACATGTAGGGTGTTCAGGATTAACTTGATCCCGGGATTATTGGAAATTTGCAATGCTTCTCCACTAATCACATTGATGCCACTCTCTAAGAGTGCTTTAACCACAGCAATGGCTTCAGAATTCTTGCGGACAAGCACACAAATGTCTTTAAGTCTGTATTTTTTTACCTCAAGCAACTCGCCTATTTCCTCCAGCATCCGCAGGATGGCCTGGTCCATAAAGTTGTTTTTATTTATGGCATTACCCTCCAAATCTTTCTTCAGCACGAGACATTTGATGGTCCCTCCGGCCAGCGTTTTGGGAGTGAGCTTTTGTGTAGCTGCAGAATAAACATCTGTCACAATGTGATCAAAGCCCTTTGTCTTCCACCAGCCGTCCATGTCTGCACTATCCAGAACATCTATGTTCCCGTTCAGTTGCCCCTGCAAGATCCGTGGTAATTCCCTAAACAGTTGATTATTAAAGTTGATGATGTTTTCCGTGCTCCGATAGTTCTCCTCTAAAGAATCATCGAGCACATTATGCGCGCCCAGCTCATTCTTGGCTTGTTGATGGAGAATATTCCAGTCGCCGTTACGCCAACGATAGATCGACTGCTTCGTATCACCTACAATCAAATGATCCGTAAAGTTGCCACTTGGCGATGCAATCGCATTGCTCAATAACGACTTAAAACTTCCCCACTGATTTGAAGAAGTATCTTGAAATTCATCGAATAGGAAATTGCGATAGCGACTGCCCATCTTCTCCCAAATAAAGGAGGGATTATCTCCTGCGTCGTCAGTTATACCTCTAAGCAGGTTTTGCGCATCACTAATAAGCAAATTCTGACTTTCATCACGGTACGTCTTTAACAAAGCCGCCATCTCTTGCATAAGTCGCAAGTAATAGAGGTTCTTATTAAAGCCTTGGGAAAGGATATAATCCGCAATTCCTGTTTTGTAGGCTTCTTCTATTTTTCGGAGGGTCGGATTAAGTTCTTCAAATAATCCTTCACCCGCCCCTTTCTTAAACCATTCTTCTGGCTGGTCGATCAGCTTACTTAAGCTTGCTACTTTGCTAAAATCACCAGCAGCGATCTTTCTAAGATTGAACAATGGCGAACGCGAGATGCCTTTTAGGCTTTCCCGTTCAATATCCATAACCTCAAAGATTTCAGCAGCGTCTGTAGCGTACTGAATAATTGTATGTTCAAATAGTTCTATACTTTGCCGAGTTAGTTTCTGGTAGTCCTTAAAGAGTTCATCGATGTCAGCAACCTCAGCCAAGCTCTCAATTGCCTTTTCAAAGGGTTGATAGCGTTCCTTAAAGATCTCGCCCGTTAACTCAAGGAGTTCCCGGCGGTAGTTCCAGCCCACATTGTTATTGATCCGTTCTTTTGCCAGATCAATGATCCACTGCAGCAATTGCGGCTGCTGATCGAGCGCTTTATCCAGCCGATCGGCAAGTTCATTTTTCACTTTATCGTAGTTCATCTCCAGGGCGTACCCAGAGTCAAGACCTAATTCAAAAGCAAAACCCCGGATTACCTTTTGCACAAAGCCATCAATGGTGCTTACCGAAAAGCGACTGTAATCATGAAGTATTTTGCGATAAATTAAATCTGCTTTAGCCTTTAAAGTATCTGGGCTCAGATCACGATGTGCCTTTAAAATCAGCAAACGGTAATCATTGGTCTTCCTGGATTCGTCGCCAGTCGCCAATCCTTTTAAGACCTCCAGAATGCGGGTCTTCATTTCTTCGGTGGCTTTATTCGTAAAGGTAACAGCAAGAATCTCCCGGTATTTGTTTTCGCTGCTGAAAAGCAGTGTTAAGTAATGTACGGTTAAACTGAAGGTCTTCCCCGAACCGGCAGATGCCTGAAGGATTTTAATAGGTTGAGCCATATGAACAAATATACCCGATTACCTGTGTTTTTAAGCTGTAAAATTTACCCTACAAAAACACTCGTCTTTAATTATGTTTATACCTTTGACGGCATAAACGCTTTAACCTATCCTAAGAATACATGAAAAAACTCATTTTATCCTTAGCCATTATTTCCTTTATGGCTATCTCTGCATCTGCGCAGACTACGAAAGACACCGTTAAAGAAATCGCACACATTTACAATCCGCAAGCCAACGCGCAAGCAGATATCGATGCGGCGGTTGCGAAAGCAAAACAAAGTGGTAAGCACGTGTTGTTGCAAGTTGGTGGCAACTGGTGCATTTGGTGCATCCGCTTTCATGATTTGGTGCAAAAAACTCCTGAATTGAAAGATTACATCAACAACAATTATGAATTTGTGTTGGTAAATTATAGCCCTGAAGCAAAGAATACCGCTGTTCTAAACAAACTCGGCAACCCAGGCCGCTTTGGCTACCCAGACTTCGTTGTTCTTGATGGTGATGGAAAGGTGCTTCACATTCAGGATTCAGGCGCATTGGAGCGCGATAAAGAAGAAACCGCAAAAGAAGGCAAGGGCC
>JAQBOT010000043.1 GCA_028287885.1 Pedobacter sp. | reverse complement strand
GACTTTGCCAGATTCGCGAGGTTACTCAAGTTCATCGCTGTATTTTTGCGAAGGTATTCAAAATCCATAAACTCGATCAGATCACCATATCTTATGCCATTCTCTGTGCGGACATTCTGGTGTTGGTGGTTATAATTCTCATTCATTTCAGTAATCCGAACTGCAGTGAAGCCTCTCTCCTGATAAGGGGCGTGATCCCCTCCCCTAAGGAAACGATCCGGGCGATACACCATAACAATTTGAAGATTGTCTACGTATCGCTCGCCGGTCTCTTTTATGTACCGTGCAAGCTGCCTCGAAGGACTATCGTTTTCTTGTCCCATGAAACGGGTATTTAGGGCTTTCTTTACATCCAGCTCATAAGAAGACAAACCTTCGCTGAAAACGCGAACTTTGGTATTGTCAATTATGTTCGTTTCGTTGCTGTTGTTGCTTCCCATGATGTCGTTGTTCAAAACGGCAGCAATTTCCATCTTACTCTTCTTTGCATTTTCAGCCATAAAGCCAGAGCCAATCAAACCTTGTTCTTCACCACAAACAGCTACAAAAATAATTGTTGCCGGGAAAGATTGCTTGCTCATTATCCTTGCGCATTCAATTACCGCAGCTGTACCGCTTCCATCATCATTGGCGCCTGGCGCATCACCTGTTCTATCCATCACGTCGGTTCGCATGTTGTCCATATGGCCGCTGATGATGAATACCCGATGATCGTTTGGATCAGAACCCTTAAGTGTCGCCACCACGTTGGTAAGAACCAGAGGTACATCCACCCGTTTTCCATCCGGCTTATAACTTGAGGTGTCCAGCTTTGCAGTTAGTCGTCCACCGGACTCCTTAGCATAAGCATTAAACCGGGAAAGTATCCAGTTTCTAGCTGCCCCAATCCCACGCTTTTTGTCGGAAACTGTACTTAATGTGTTTCTTGTACCATAGCTAACCAGCTTTGTAATGTGGGCCCGCAGAGAATCAGGTGAAACTTCAGATACCATTTTGGCAATCTGCGGATCTTTCTGGATTACGACTGGTGATTGCCCAAATGTTGAAGTATAAGCGCCAAGGGCTAAAATAACGCAGAATAATTTTCTCATAAACTGATCTTAGATAATATAAATGCCGGTAAACCCGGGAACAATGAAATAAATAGTAGAATATTAAGACTCTCCAATATTCAAAGCCACAAAGTAGAAATTTCTTGATTAAATCGGGAGATTGTAATAGGTAATTGGCGTCAAAAACAAGAATATTACATTTACGCTTAGCAAAATACAAGCATTTGTCAGCTTTAATGGTCTTAACTGACAGTTCACGTGTATATAGCAGCTTCCTTACTAACCCATATTAAGTGAGCCATTGCCAGGGGGTCGTTGGGGCTTAGCTAGGGCTATTGGCCCTACATAGGCCCTAGCAACCCCCTAGAAAAGCCCTAAAGACGCCGTAGAAGATGCGAAGCTTATCATAGCCATTTTACATTGTGTCTAAGCCTTCCATGTACTTGATTTACATTGCATCTCAAACCCTGTTTTACTGAATTTGGTTTACACTTTGAATTGTATTTCCTAAAACGACTTTACAGTTGTGGAACTAGCACTTCAATTTGCAACATCACACCAAGTCACAAGATGCTTATCAAATCAATTTTATACAGTACATTACTATAGATGAAAAGGTTATTGGTATTTATTGCTTTGGCGATTTCCGCTTCGGCTGCATTTGCACAGTACAAAGTGCGTTTAGCTGAAAATGCCACCATCGGTGTGAACCCGAATATCGAGACCTATTTCTTTGTAGAAAAGTTAGCTGTTGAAAGCATAGGTAATTACGTTTTTGACACAAAAGGTGTTGATTATTCGCATCAGCCTATCGTTCATTTCGGGTTCAAACATTTTCAGCGTTACCAAAATGACCCAACGATCATCAGGTCCACTGCGATCATTAAACAGGTTAGAGACAGCCTTCATGATAACGGGCCTATACTCGACTATTTATTAAGCCAAAAGGAGTTTCCGGCCAAAGGAAATCTGTTCGCCGCTGATAAGAAGCAGCTAAATTCGGCTTCAGACTTCAACGATGTGACTAGGTTATTAATCGAACTTACCGATAGCCTGAGACAATTTTACCTAAAGGCAAATGTTGCTGACTTTCTACGTCATAACGGTTCCTTTTATCAGGGCGCCCTAGAAGAAATTGCCAGTGACATTGGTAAAACTTCATATCCCGCTATAGAGAAATGGTACGGTAAGCGGTTTCCCCGATACGAACTGTATATTTCACCCGCGATGCCGATAACGCCAGGCGAGGACAACTATAGAGGATATGGGCCGGCAATTTTATCGCCTGCCGGGAAAGTTCCTTCCATGGTGGTTAGCTCCAGTAGGATGTTGAAACTTCAGGACAGTCTGCCTTTATATAAACAATTTGGCTTTGATAATCGCGAGGTAACTCAGTTTATTACTATTCATGAGATTTCCCATTCCTTCGTTAACCCGCTGCTGGAAAAATATGCCAA
>JAQBOT010000012.1 GCA_028287885.1 Pedobacter sp. | reverse complement strand
TTTGAACTGCAGGTTTCATTGCCGTACCGTTTGGACCAAAGCCCGATTTCCAGGATTATTGGCATGAGATCTAAGCCTTTTTGCGTTGGTTTGTAAATCTTTTTTTGTTTATGTCCGGCATCTTTTTCCATCGTGATCAATCCTTCTTTCTCAAGATGAATCAGGCGGTCTGCCAAAATGTTGGTTGATATTCCTTCTTCTGATGATAAGAATTCATTATAATAACGCTTACTAAACAGCAAAAGATCACGGATAATTAATAAAGTCCATTTATCTCCAAACACTTCCAATCCAAAATTTAGTGGGCAATCTGATCTCATTATATTTCCGTTTAACTACTTGCAAATATAAAGTTGTTTTATATATATTTGCAACTACTTGTAAAAAGCAAGCGGTCAAAATGAAACGAGTTGTAATCACTGGAATGGGTGCCATAACCCCCTTAGGAAATACTGTAAGAGAATACTGGACAAATCTTATAGCCGGAAAAAGCGGCGCAGGACGCATAACAAAGTTTAACGTAGAAGCATTTAGAACTCAGATTGCATGTGAATTAAAAAACTTTGATGTTAACAATTTTTTGGATAAGGCAACGATAAAAAGAACTGATCCTTTTACACAGTACGCTCTGGTAGCTGCAGGGGAGGCGATCGACGATTCGGCCCTCGACTTTTCTAAGATGAATCCGTATAGTATAGGTGTGATCTGGGGAACAGGACAGGGTGGCATGGCAACCTTTGAAGAGCAGGTGATGCAATACAGTGCAAATGTAGAAGTCCCAAGGTTTAGTCCTTTTTTTGTTCCGAAGTTGATTTCGAACATGGCTTCGGGCATGATCTCTATTAAATATGGATTAAGAGGCATAAATTACACGACTGTTTCTGCCTGCGCCACATCTAACACAGCGATTATGGATGCATTTAATTATATACGCTGGGGAAAGGCTAAAGTATTCATAACAGGAGGTTCAGAAGCGCCCATAACGGCAGCATCAATAGGTGGATTTTGCGCGATGAAGGCCATGACGATACAAAATAATCAAGCTCAGCAAGCTTGTAGACCCTTCGACTGTAACAGGGATGGCTTTTTAATGGGCGAAGGTGCAGGCGCACTTGTGCTTGAGGAGTATGAACATGCGGTTGCTAGAAAAGCCAACATATATGCCGAACTTGTCGGCGCAGCAATGACGGCCGATGCGTATCATATGACAGCGACTCACCCTGATGGTGATGGAGCTGCGGCTGCAATGCAATTCGCATTGGAGGATGCAGGCTTAAATTCGAATGAGGTTGACTATTTAAATGCCCATGCTACTTCTACACCGGTCGGTGATCTTAGTGAATTGAAAGCGGTTAAAACAGTATTTGGAACAAAAAATACACATATCCAGGTCAGTGCCACAAAATCAATGACCGGCCATTTACTTGGTGCAGCAGGTGCAATAGAAGCGATAGCTTGCATCATGGCAATTAAAAATTCCGTAGTGCCGCCAACGATTAATCTTAAAGACCCTGATCCGGAAATACCAATGGGTCTGAACATCGTGAAGGAAAATGCCCTAGAAATGGAAGTAAATGTGGCCATGAGCAATACCTTCGGTTTTGGAGGCCACAACGGAATACTAATCTTTAAAAAACTAGTTTGAGAAATAATAACCCATTTTTCGCCAGGCTGGCAGCGCAACCATGGTGATATTGCATATCCTACTTACACTTAGTCATTTGTGTCTTATTTATCTAAAATCAATTTCATCATTTCATGATGGTTGTTTAGGAAATATTTTGTGACCATATAGTGTTCCGTGTCCTCATATTTTACTTTTTTTATTCCAGTTTCATCAAGTTGATAGATGGTAGCATTAGGATAAGCTAATAAAATAGGGGAATGTGTGGCTATTATAAACTGGGAGTGCTCAGTTACGAGCTTGTTAATTATTGCAAGGGCCTCTAATTGCCTCGATGGCGAAAGGGCTGCTTCTGGTTCATCAAAAATATAGAGGCCTTTTCCTTTAAGCTTTAGGCTTAAGGCAGCCATAAAAGATTCGCCATGGGATTGTCTATGAAGAGATTTATTTCCGTATTCTATCAGGTAGTCAACTTCTTCCATATAGGTAGCAACGTTGTAAAAGCTTTCTGCTCGTAAGAAATAGTAATCTGAAGGTTTTTTAAAGCTTTTAACAGTTTTTAGATACTTAAATAGTTGTGAGCCATTGTTATGAGTTTGAAACTGAACGTTTTTCGTCCCACCCTCAATACCAAATCCCAGACTTAATGCAATCGCTTCAATTAGTGTAGATTTACCAGCCCCATTCTCGCCTATAATAAACGTTACATCAGCGTGAAATTTTAGAGTAGACAGATTTGCAACAGCAGGAATGTTGAAAGGATAGGAATTAAAGGATGGAACAATGTCCCTTTGAAGATATATCTCTTTTAAATAAGGCTTTGCTTCCATAGTTATGCGGTAAGATATTTAATGAACTTGTTGGTTTTAACGTCCTTATTTAGTCAGTCCTCCCAGCAATTTAGTTAGAGCCTAGTATTCCATCTGGTGATTTCTTTTGAGCCTGCACGAAGACTGAGGTAACAACGAGAGGATAAGAAGGAGAAGTTCTTTTCATAAATGACGATTGGCCTATCTATAGCGTAAAAGAAGCATTTAGCTTCACATCAGATGAATTGCTTCCAACCAACAAGTGGTAATTTCCTTTGTACAACTGGAACTGGTGTTTCTTCGGATCCCACTTTTGTAGCTCTTTAACAGGAATCTTTATTGTCGCAACTTGCTCGCCATTCTGTTGGACTGTTACCCGCTGAAATCCTTTTAACTCTTTCAGAGGCATCCTTTCCAAATTTGGATACTGGATATAGGCTTGCAGGACCTCATCTGCATCCATTTTTCCTGTGTTTTTTACATTTACGGAAACGGTAATCGTTTCATTAGCCTGATACTTTTTTTCGGGCTGACTCTTCCAGCTATACTCGAAAGACGCGTAACTCAAACCAAAGCCAAACGGATACTGGACCGGACCGCTGTAATACCGGTA
>JAQBOT010000008.1 GCA_028287885.1 Pedobacter sp. | reverse complement strand
GGTTTCGGTTCTACCCGAATCTTTAAATAACGTGTACTTTGTTAATTCAGGGGCTGAAGCAACAGAAGGCGCTTTAAAACTTGCGAAGCGCTTTACGGGCAGAACAGGAATTGTATCCTGTATAAATGCCTATCATGGCAGCACTCATGGCGCCTTAAGCGTGATGGGGAATGAAGAATACAAACAAGCATACCGTCCATTGCTTCCAGGTGTCAGCTTTATTAACTTTAACCTTGTGCAGGATCTTGAAATGATCACTGAAGAAACCGCCTGTGTTATCGTTGAAACACTACAGGGAGAGGCAGGTATTCGGGTCGCATCTCAGTCGTACATGGAACAACTGCGTGCGCGTTGTACCGAGGTTGGTGCTTTACTCATCCTGGACGAAATACAGGCAGCCTTTGGCAGGACTGGAAAGCTATTTGCTTTTGAACATTACGGGATTGTGCCCGACGTGCTGTTGTTAGCAAAAGCACTTGGAGGTGGAATGCCGATAGGCGCCTTTATTGCAGATAAAAATGTGATGGGGGTTTTAGCGGAAAACCCAATCCTTGGGCATATCACGACGTTTGGTGGTCATCCAGTTTCCTGCAGTGCCGGTTTGGCTAATTTAGATGTAATTCTTCAAGAAAATTTGGTTGCTGGCGTCAATGGCAAAGGTGAATTATTCAGGAGCTTGTTGGTTCACCCCTTAATTAAAGAAATCAGGGGAAAGGGATTGATGCTGGCCATACAACTGGAAAGCTTCCAGCAAGTGGAACTGGTAAGTCACTTTTGCAGTGACAAGGGCGTGGTGATCGACTGGTTCTTACACTGTGAGACCGCGATGCGAATTGCTCCTCCCCTCATTATAAGGGAAGAAGAAATTCGAAAAGTTTGCAGTATTATTTTAGAGGCACTGGACGCTGTTGTCTCTTAAGCTCCGATTGCGGTCCAAAGCAAGTCTTTAAGTTCGGTAAGACCCTTCTGTGCCACTGAAGAGATGAAGACAGATGGAATATGGGTTGGGATTTCCTTCTTCATTTCTGCGGTAAGTTCTTCATCCAGCATATCTGACTTTGTAATAGCAAGCACATGTGGCTTTTGCATAAGTTCCGGATTGTATTCCTGCAACTCCTTCTTTAGTATCTCATATTCTTCCTTAATCGTACGTGTGGTATCTGCGGGAACCATAAAAAGTAATACAGAGTTACGCTCGATATGACGAAGAAAGCGATAACCCAGACCTTTCCCCTTCGAGGCACCTTCAATGATACCTGGGATGTCGGCCATTACGAATGATTTCTCACCACGATAGGAAACAATACCTAAGTTCGGCACCAGGGTAGTAAAAGCGTAATCGGCGATCTCTGGTTTTGCCGCAGAAACAACGGAAAGTAAAGTTGATTTGCCTGCATTTGGGAAGCCTACAAGACCAACGTCCGCGAGAACTTTAAGCTCAAGAACGACCCACTTTTCAATTCCGGCCTCGCCAGATTGTGCAAATCTCGGTGTCTGTAATGTTGACGTTTTAAAATGCCAGTTACCCAAACCGCCACGGCCACCAGGTGTAAGGACTTTAGTCTCGCCTTCTGCAGTAATTTCAAAAAGCACTTCGCCAGTTTCGGCATCTTTGGCGATTGTACCCAAGGGTACTTCCAATATTTCATCTTTACCGGACTTTCCAGTACTGGTAGAGCTAGATCCACTTAGACCATCTTCAGCGAGGATGTGTTTACGATATTTTAAATGCAGTAAGGTCCAGAACTGGGGATTACCACGAAGGATAATGTGCCCGCCTCTGCCCCCATCTCCACCATCTGGTCCACCTGTAGATGTTAATTTATCACGGTGTAAATGCGAAGAACCGGGGCCGCCTTTTCCAGAGCGGCAGCATATTTTAACATAATCAACGAAATTTGATCCTTGTGACATAGTAATATTTTTAACTGTAAAGGGAGCGAAGCTCCATAACCGGAAAAAGCATGCAAAAGCAGGCTTTTTCAGTTTGCAAATATATGCAAATGAAAATAGCGGAAGAACTAAGGCTCTCCCGCTATTTTGAATAATCTCTTTATTAATATTTATCTATTACAGCACAAAGACTCTCGAAGATTTCATCGATGTTTCCGAAACCATCAATCTTAGTTAACTTCTTTTGTGCCGCGTAGTATGGCAAAACATGAATGATTTTATTGAAATACTCATCGATGCGCTTTTGTATTTTATCAGCCTGATCATCAACACGACCGGTTTCTTTTTGCCGTTGTGCAACCCGCTTTGTTAGCTCGTCTTGTTTTACATCAAGTGCGATGACGCCAGCTATGGAACTTCCTTTACTTTCCAAAAACTCATCCAGGGCTTCCGCCTGAGGAATCGTCCGTGGAAAACCATCAAAGATGAAACCCTTTGCATTTGGATTTTTGTCGACTTCTTCCTCGAGCATGTCTATTGTAATACCGTCCGGAACCAACTGCCCATCAGCGATGAGTGCACTCACCTTCTGACCTAATGCAGTTTGATTTTTGATGTGTGCCCGAAATAGGTCACCGGTAGAAATGTGAACCAACTGATATTTTTCGATCAGTTTTTCAGATTGGGTGCCTTTGCCTGCACCCGGTGGGCCAAAGAGAATAAAATTCAACATTCGGGTTGTCTTTTAAATTTAACCGCCATGATACGCTTACCAGGGACTTTATATTTGATTAAGAAAACTGTGGCAAAATACACCTTGAATACGGTAAATTGTTGCTGTAATAATCCTAAAGGCTGCAAATATATAATTATTAATTTACTATAACGCTTCTTTCAACGGTGTGCAATGAATTGCTACCAAAATAGTCACTATTTCATAGACGGAATATGCCAAAATTTTGACTTTGTGCAGCAAGTTATACGTTTTAAGAGATAAAGCTGAGCAAAGCCTATTTGTTGCCATTGTTTCTGGCCTGTGATAAAGGAACTGTTAATGTTTTTAGCTTATAAAACCTTGCAGGGTTTAACAATGACATCCAGGAAGCTATCTGGAACTCGGGATTGCTGAAATTTCAAGATTAGATAATACTTGCTTTCCCGTGCCAGTTATCTTTAAACCATCAATCGGCCTTGATGGAAAAAAGATATCAGTCAATACCGTTAAACCATTGTCGGCAAATAGTTCCGCAGAGGCTGCATCAAGTATTAAGCTGAATTTTGCATTTGTCGACTTGGCAATTCTGGTCGCTATATGCTTTTTGCCAAATCCTTTTTCAAAAGTTACTTCGCCGGAGTTGCTGCGATCAATATAATAGATTTTAGCGGCAGCATCGTATCCAACCAGGAGCTTATTTCCTTCTTTGTTGCTTAGATTGATTTCCATACTATTCGCCGTGTTGAAGGTAAAGTCTAGCTTTAACCGTCCATTTAGATCTTTAACGTAAGCTGACAAATCAATTTGTTTGTTA
>JAQBOT010000007.1 GCA_028287885.1 Pedobacter sp. | reverse complement strand
ATTGAACTTTAGCAAGAAGATGATCCTAATTGGCGGCAGCGGTTATACAGGAGAAATCAAGAAAGGCATCTTCTCTGTTCTCAACTTTATTCTGCCAGCACAAAGGAAAACATTATCCATGCATTGTGCGGCAAATGTAGGCCCTAAGGGCGATACAGCTATATTCTTTGGGCTTTCGGGCACTGGGAAGACCACATTATCTGCTGATCCAGAAAGAGGACTAATTGGAGATGACGAGCATGGTTGGAGTGCTGACGCAATCTTCAACTTTGAAGGGGGTTGTTATGCAAAGTGTGTAGACTTGACTTCTGAAAAGGAACCGCAGATCTACAATGCCATCAGATTTGGCGCTTTGCTGGAAAATACGAACTATTTTCCGGGAACCCGTGAAGTAGACTACTCAAATATCAAGAAAACAGAAAATACCAGGGTTGCATATCCTTTAAATTTCATTGAAAATGCGATCGTTCCTTCTGTAGCAGCAATTCCGAGAAATATCTTTTTTCTCACCGCAGATGCCTTTGGCGTGTTGCCTCCCATCTCAAAATTGGACCCTGGGCAGGCCATGTTCCATTTCATTTCTGGTTATACAGCTAAAGTAGCAGGAACAGAGTCAGGCGTAATTGAGCCACAGCTTACATTCTCGGCCTGTTTCGGCGCGGCGTTTTTGCCGCTGCATCCTACCCGCTATGCGGATCTGTTGGGCGAGAAGATGAATGCGCATAAGGTAAATGTATGGCTGGTAAATACTGGCTGGAGTGGGGGACCTTTTGGGGTTGGAAAGCGGACAAAGCTGGCATATACCAGGGCGATGATTACAGCAGCCTTAGCAGGTGATTTAGATACTGTTGACTATAGGACACATCCTGTCTTCGGCTTGAGAATGCCCGTAAGTTGTCCGCGAGTTCCAGAGGAGATCTTAAATCCGAGAAGCACATGGACAGATGCCCTGCAATACGATAAAAAAGCCAACGAACTAGGCCTTGCATTTGTGGCAAACTTCAAGCAATATGAGCAATTTGCGAGCGCAGAAATTCGCGCCGCTATACCAAAAGTGAGCGAATATGTGGTTTAAAGCATTTTTTTTCGGTAAAAATTTGCATTTAAATATTATTTTGATTTTAATTGTGAAAGATTGTCTCTCGGGCGAGGGGCAATCTTTTTTGATATATATGCCAAGACTTAAGGGAAGAAATTTAGGAGTGACGAATAACTAATCATCGGGAATTTAAATGTAAATTTAATTAATCGATTATCAGTTTGTTGCTGCAACAATTGCTTACATTAGCCGTTGAAGTGTATTAACGAATAATCTAAATTAAAAAACAAGTACTAAAAACTAAAAAACTAAAAAACAAATGGCAAACGCACCAAAATCAGCACCAGTAAAAAAAGAAGGCTCGTCAACAGCTTCAAACTTATTTGCAACACTAGTTATCCCAATTTGTATTATTATCGGTATTTGTCTTTACAAATTCGTTTTGGGACAGCCAACAAACTTTATCGACAACAATCCTGAAATGGGTCCAAAAGCAGGTAACTATGCTGGTATGGCTTACAAAGGTGGAGTTATCGTACCTGTTTTGATGGGTATGCTTCTAATGGTAATTGTTTTCTCTGTAGAGCGTTTTATCGTTATTGGTAAAGCAACTGGAAACGGTAGTTTAGATGCTTTCATCAAAAAAATTCAAGGATACTTAAGCTCAAGCAACATTGAAGGCGCTATGGCTGAGTGTGACAAACAACAAGGATCTGTTGCAAACGTTATCAAATCCGGTTTGAAAAAATACCGTGAGATGGAAGTTGAAGCCAACATGGATACAGATCAAAAATGTTTAGCAATTCAAAAAGACATCGAAGAAGCAACTACATTAGAGATGCCGATGTTAGAGCAAAACTTAACCGTTATTGCAACGCTAGTATCCGTAGGTACATTGACAGGTTTGTTGGGTACAGTAACAGGTATGATCAAGGCATTTGGTGGTTTGGCAACATCTGGAGCTCCGGATCAGGCAGCATTAGCATCAGGTATTTCTGAGGCCTTGATTAACACGGCTACAGGTATCAGTACATCTACTGTTGCGATTATCATGTATAACATCTTGACTTCGAAAATTGACAAGTTAACTTATGCGATTGATGAAGCAGGATTCAGCATCATCCAAACTTATGCTTCTACGCATAAATAAGAAATAATGAATTTATTTTTACCGGCTTTATGGAAAACCGGAAGATTAAACATCATTAGTAAAAAACATAAGTAATTTTTAGATTATGCCAAGAGCAAAGGTTCAAAGAAAAAGTACTTCGATCGATATGACCGCCATGTGCGATGTATCTTTCCTACTGCTAACTTTCTTTATATTAACAGCAACAGCACGTCAACCTGACCCTCTGAAAATAACAATTCCATCATCTACCTACAAAATTCCGGTACCTGATGTTGACATTGCTAAGCTATCGATCGGTCATGGGAAGGTGTTCTATGAAGTAGCTGGGAAAGACGTTAAAATGGCCACTTTGGATAAAATGGCTGCGCAGTACAAAATCAGTTTCACTCCTCAGGAGCGTGAACGTTTCGGAGTAATTCAGTCGTTCGGTGTACCGATTCAAAGCTTGAAGCAGTATATCGGTTTAAGAGATGAGGAGGCGAGGACAAAATCTGGGTTGGCTACAGGAATACCTGCAGATTCAACAAATAACCAGTTGAGTGATTGGATTCTGAATTCTCGTCAGGCAGTAGCTGAACTTCATTCACAAGCAATGCGGATTAGTGTACGCGGAGATGGAAATGAAGAATATGCAGTTATTAAAAAGATCGTTGATATTCTGCAGAAGCAAAAAATTAACAAATTTAGTTTAATTACATCAGCCGAGGGCGGTGCTAAATAATTAAAGAAAATGGCAGAATTAGATACCTCCGGGGGGGGCAAAAAAGGTGGTGGTAAAGTTAGGACCAAGAAGGCTAACACGAAAGTAGATTTAACCGCGATGGTGGATTTGGCTTTCTTGTTAATTACTTTCTTCATGCTAACGACTTCCCTTTCTAAGCCCATAGCAATGGACATTGCAAAGCCCGACAAAGACGAGAAAAACGAGACTAAGCTTGAGCTTCGTGCTTCCCAAACCATGACAATCCTATTGGGCAAACAAAACAAAGTTGCCTGGTATATGGGAGAGGCTGGTAAAGAAACGCCGACAGTTGAAGGCTTTGCCGACATTAGGGCTTCTATTTTAAAGAATAAAAAGAAAGTAGCTGATTTCTACAACAATGATCCTAAGAAAACTTTGGTTATTGTAATTAAGCCAACTGCGGGAGCAACCTATAAGAATTTTGTTGATATTATGGATGAGTTGAACATTGCTAAGATCACTGCAGCTCCAGCTATCGATGACGAAAACATCACGGATGCAGAGAAGTCATTCTTGAAGCAACAACAACTACTGTAAATAAAAATTTAACATTTAAATAACAGCACAATGTCTAAAATAGATTTGTTCAGAAAGGAATGGCTAGATGTTGTATTTGAAAATAAAAATAAAGCTTACGGAGCTTACCAGCTTCGTCAGAAAAATTCTTCAACTACATCCAGAGCATTGCTATTCGCATCAGCAGCATTTATACTGCTGTTTATAACGCCAAGGATCATTTCTATGATCAAAGGTGCTTTACCGGAAGAGGAAGTGGTGAAACAAGTTGAGGTTGCTATCCAGCCACCTCCGCCAGTGGATCCTAAGACACCTCCACCGCCACCAGTTGAGCCACCGCCGCCAAAACAGGATCAGGTAAAGTTTCCTCCTCCTATTGTTAAGCCCGATGTTGAAGTTCGTGATCAGGAGCCTCCGCAAATTGAGGACTTGAAAAAAGCGGATCCAGGCCAAAAGACTATCGCCGGTGACCCTAACGCGGATATCGTGATTGCAGCTCCAGTTGGAGAAGGTCCGAAACAAGCAGCAGTGGTTGAAGATACAAAGGTGTATGATTTCGTAAGTATCGAAACTCCTCCAGGATTTCCAGGTGGTATCGAAAAGTTCTACGCTTATGTTGGTAAAAGTATCAAATACCCACCGATGGCAGCAGAGAATAATATCCAGGGTAAAGTGTTCTTATCTTTCGTTGTAGAAAAGAATGGTGAGCTTACAGATATTCACGTTGACCGTAAATTAGGTGGTGGAACAGATGAGGAAGCTGTTCGTGTATTGAAGGCTAGTCCGCGTTGGACACCTGGTATTCAGAATGGTAAACCTGTACGTGTTAAGTACAATATTCCGATCAGTTTTACTTTAAGTCAATAAGAGTTAAATATGTTTAACTTCAGTAATTTTAGACAGAAATCGCCACAACAGCGATTTCTGTTCATTTTCGGGCTAATTATATTGCTGTTTTACTTCGCCCTTGGCCTGCTTTTGATCTTTTGGAAAGACATTCCATTTGATATTAAACCTACTTACCGAGTACTTTTTGGCATTCTGTTGATTGCCTATGCCATTCTAAGATTTTACCGACTAAATAACCAAAGGGACAATTAAAATGAAGTATTCAAGTTTTCTATTGCTGTTGATCTTTTTCGCCGCCTGTAAGCACAAAACTGATAAATCTTCTGTAACTGAAAGCCGAACACGCGGTCATGCGAAAATACTTGTTGATGAATCCTTTGCTAATATCGTGGGCGATCAGATTACTGTATTCAACTCTGATTACCCTGATGCCAAGTTTGATATTATCCAAGGCAATGAAAGTAGAATACTACCAACGTTTCTTAATGACAGCGTGAGGGTAATCATTATGTCTCGGGTGCTTACGCCAAAAGAGGAGCGATTTTACCAACAGCGCAGCATTCCAATTTATACTCAGCGGTTTGCCATAGATGGAATCGCTTTGATAGGAAATACGGACAGTCCGGATTCTACGATTACTGCTCAGGAGGTGGTTTCTATCTTGCAAGGAAAGGGAACAAGTAACAAGAACCTGGTTTTCGACAATCCGTATTCTAGTACCATGCGGTATTTCAAAGATCTGGCAAAAATAAATACACTTCCAAACAAAGGTGTGTATACTTTACAAAGCAATAATGACGTTATCAAGTACGTTGCGGAGCATAAGGACTATATTGGGGTTTTAGGAGTCAATTGGTTTTTAGAGCCAAATCCGAAAACTGCAGCATTTATTCCGAAAGTCAAATTGCTCGCTGTAAAGAGCGAAAAAGGAAAGAAAGGCGATGATGCCTTCTACAAACCCACGCAGGAAAACCTAATAAGTGGTATTTATCCTTTTCTTAGAAATGTTTATATTGTGAATTGCGAGGGAAAAGAAGGTTTAGGTACGGGCTTTGCAAACTGGTTAGCTAGTCCCCGTGGACAGTTGATTGTATTAAGATCTGGGTTGGGACCGCATAAGATTATATCCCGGGATTTTAACTTAAAATAGTACAAACTAAATAATATATTTGAAATATGAAGATGACAAAAAAAGCAATAACCTTAAGTTTAGGTTTAGCAGTGATGGGTTCTGCCTCTTTTGCTCAAAGCCTGAATGACGCCAAGAAAGCGATTGATGCAGAGCAATATCAAAAGGCTACTGCAATGCTTAAATCACTTGTAAGTTCACAAGCAGGTAAAGCCGAAAATTACTTTAATTTAGGTGAAGTCTATTTGCGTACGGATTATATTGATTCAGCAAGAGCTGTTTTCACCAAAGGAATAGCAGCTGATCCTAAAAGCCCATTGAATTATATCGGCTTAGGAGAAGCAGATCTATTATCGAACAATGCAAATTCAGCTAAAACAAACTTTGCGAAAGCCGTTGAGGTTTCTTCTAAGAAAGATTATGTACCTCAGTTGTATATTGGTAAAGCCTATTTAGCTGGCGAGAAGCCTAACTTTGCTGCTGCATTGCCTTACTTGCAGAAAGCTGATCAATTGGATAAAGATGATAAAGACGCGGAAACATTTTTAGCGTTGGGAGATTATCAGGCATATCAGAGAAAAAACTCGGAAGCATTACAGAGTTACTTACGTGCTTTGAACATCAACCCAAATATCCTTAGGGCAAAAGTTCAGATTGGTCGTATGTATAAAGAGTCTCGTGCTTTTCCTGAAGCAGAATCAACGTTGAAGGAAGTGATTGCACAGGATCCAAACTACGGTCCTGCTTACAGAGAGTTATCTGAGCTATACAACCAGTGGTCTTTTGGTGCTCCTGATGCAGAAGCTAAATCTGCACTTGCTATCCAGAACTACAAAAAATACCTTGATCTGACTGACAAATCTTTCGATTCAAGGATCAGATACGCACAGATCTTGTTCTATGCCCGTGATTACAAGAGTCTTGAAGCCGAAACATCTGCTTTAGCCGCAATGAGCCCTAATAGCCCGAAAGCATTATTGGTATCTAGATTAAGAGGCTATTCGGCTTACGAGAATAAGAATTATCCTCAGGCTTTACAGTACATGAATGACTTCTTTGCAAAAGCGAAGGACACAAGCCGTATTGTTGCTGATGATTACTTGTATCTTGGACAAGCGCAGTTGCAGAACAAACAAGATAGTCTTGCACTTCAGAACATCATGAAGGCTGTTAACAAGGACTCAACTAAAGTTGATGCATTAGGTGACATCGCGAAGTCTTTCTACGATCAGAAAAACTGGAAGAAAGCGATCGATACATATACCTTGGTTAACAAGTTAAATCCAAATGGTAAAGGTTCATTATACAATAACTTTTATCAAGGTATTTCATTGTACTTTGAATATGCTGCGGGTTTAACGGCTAAAACCAATCCTTCGAAAGACCTTTTGGTTCGTGCTGATACATCATTCAAACATGTTGCTAAGATAGCTCCTACGACTACAGACGCATATTTGTGGAGTGGACGTGCTTTAAATCTTATGGAAGATGAGAAGAATCCTCAAGGTGCAATGCTGGTACCTTACCAGACTTACATTGACTCTACAGAAGTGAGCAAAACACCTCAAACTCCTGCTACGAAGAGAAACCTGGTAGAAGCTTATAACGTAGTTGCTGGTTTTGCATCTTACAAAGGTGATAAGGACAAAGCAAGAACTTTCTGGAACAAAACGCTTGCGATTGATCCGGCGAATGCAACTGCTGCTGCTGGAATCAAATCTCTTTCAGGCCCGCCTGCAAGAACTGCAAAAAAATAGTATTAGATAAAAAAAGAGTATTCAATTAAATAAAAGAAAAGGCAGGGTTGTTATCCTGCCTTTTTCTTTTATTTTTGTTTCAAATTCATATTATGGAAACTCAGAGTGTACCAGTAGATTTTTTGCCTATTATCTTCCAGGTGAT
>JAQBOT010000431.1 GCA_028287885.1 Pedobacter sp. | reverse complement strand
AAAGCATATCTGTCCTGGCTCGGTAAGGATGTGCCGAAAGGCGTTAAACCAGTCGGCGCAGGAATACAGGAAATTACTTTCCTAAACCGTGCAGCTGATCCGAAAAAAGGAAGAATACTTTATTTGGCGAAGTGCCAAAGCTGTCATGGAAAAGACGGACAAGGCCTTAAAAACAAAGATGCTTCGGGATACTTGTATCCGCCCCTTTGGGGTGAAAAAAGTTACAATGTAAGTGCAGGCATGTTTAGAATTTCGAGGTTCGCGGCGTTTGTGAAACATAACATGCCCTTTACACCCGTAAAAATGGATCCCAGGTTAACTGATGCAGAAGCGTGGGATCTAGCCGCATATGTGAATTCACAGCAACGCACAAGGAAGTTTTTCAGGTATGACTGGAAAGAGATCAGCTCTAAACCTGTAGATTACCCTTTCGGTCCGTATGCCGATAACTTTAATGAAGATCAGCATAAATACGGTCCGTTTACACTGATGAAAAAGCCTGTAAGTACACCTTCAAATAAGCCAGCAAGCGGACCTGCCAAATAAAGGTTTTGACAGCGTGTTCCGTTATCCTGCGAAGCAGTAAGCACAGCCATGTTCCTGTGCCCTACCCACGGCCCAAACACCAGAAGGAACTTCATGAACATTAGGCAGCAAAGAGGCCAGCCAGTCTTTTTTGACAGCTTCAGGTTCCATTTTCATGCCCTCTGCAACCACAGCGCTAAAAACAGTGATTGCTGCGCTACAGACAAAAAAGAGCACACCACTGTCCTGCAGCTCGTTGATGCCAATAGAAACTTCTCCAAAGCCTGGAATTTTGTAATCGCCTTTCTTCGGTTGCCAAAACGGATTTCTAGTTGCTGGTGCTTTTGTAGCCGGATCATCAGCCTTAAATACTTCTCCAAACTTATATTTCTCCCAAACCTTGCTTTCAAAAGCATAAGGAATTCCATTATGCCGGAGAATTACGGCCACGTTGCAGTCCTTTTCTGTACTTCCTGTGGCTTGATTTGTTAACAGGAAGACTCTTGGCCATGCAAAAGGCATAAGCTCATTGGGCTTTGGAACATCGAAAACGATACGATGCTTGCCTTTCATGCCCGCAAATAAGTCGTCTGGTGATTTCGGCTCTCTATTAAGATCTGTTAATTCTAATGCTTCTGTTTGCAATGGGGCTAGTGAGGCAAGCCCAATTGATGCAGCACCAGCCGCCAATGTACTTATAAACGCACGGCGATTTGTCTGCATTTTTGATACGTTAGTTTTCATCTTAGTATAAATTAAGTTTAACACAATAAATAAAATTCAAAAACTGGCTGCTTAGGAAAGCAGGAAGACGTGACAGGGTTAAAGGCCAGGAGATGGTATTTTGGGCCTTTTGCTTGAGGAATTGCAATCAAATTACTATGAAAATTACATATAAGATATAGCATTTGCAAGCAAATTCCGTCATAAAAGCAGTCGCATTTAAGCTTCGGTTTGAGCGCGGTTTGCTAATTGAATTTATAAGCCTGAAAAGGGCTATCTCATTTTATTGATCCTCGAATTAGACGTTGCGGATAACCTTTAGACAACTGGTTTAATAAATGATTTTAAATATTCTTATATTAAACGCGAATAAAGAATTAAGTTAACAACTATCTCAAACCAAATGGATTTTACGCACTATCAACAATACTTTCAGTCAATCTTAAACGCCGAACACCCTAGCCCGCCATATAATGACCCCGCATATATTAACTACACAAAGCTTAACTGGTCACGCCAACAGCGCTGGATTAAAGTTGGTGAATTGAATGAGGATTTACAGGTTCTTATTACAAGCATAAAAATCCGACAACAATGGATTGTCATTACTGAACCCTGGTGCGGGGATGCAGCTCACATTGTTCCATTTATTTATAAGTTGAGCCAACTGAATCCATTAATTCATCTAGATATTCAACTTCGGGACAAAGAACCGCATCTAATTGAAGATTACCTGAGCGGACAAAGTAAATCGATACCAAAGTTTATAATCAGGAATGAGGCTGGTGCTGACCTTATGGTCTGGGGCCCACGACCAGCAGAGTCGCAGGTTCTGTTTGATCGTCTGAAAGAACAAGGTGTTGATTTTGAAGAATTTAAAACGCAATTGCAGCAGTGGTATAATCTGGATAAGGGTAAAAGTCTTCAGGAGGAATTGCTGGATCAGATAAAAACCATTGTTTGATGTCCTTTTAAATTTCATCTGTCAGTAAATATGATCTGATCATCGACTGTCGGAACTACCTCATGGAATAGTGCAAGGTGTGCAGTTTTATGCGGCGGCGGGATATTGCCGGTGAAGATAAATGCTGTTGTCGTATCTACCGAAAGACTCACTTTATTCAAATCAGTTAAGTCATCTCCATTTATCAATATGTTTTTTGCAGAGGTGATTGGTTCTAAATGTACATACACGCTCGATGAACTATCAACGCCCCAGATCTTCATTTCTTCTTTGGGTTTAAGTGCCATAATTCCCTCAGTAAACCAGGTATTGTTGATACCACGAAATGCAATAGCAAAGCGCAAGGGAATGCTCCTATTGTTCAAAAGAGTTAGATGTTGATCGCCAGAGTTTTTTAGGTTTTGGTTCTCTGTAAATAGCGAAGTAGCGGCTTTTTCATAGGCAGTCACGCTTGCGTTGTAGATTTTGAGGTCGCGGACGGAATCCAGCCTTTTCCTTCCCAGCTGCTGTATTGAATCATTAACAGCAATCATCCTTTCTAATTTTGCTACACGTTTTCGGGTATTCCAGTTGCTATAAACAGCGTAAGCGAGCGTCCCAACGATAATGAATAAGGCGGCCGTCGCCATTTTAATATTCAGATAAAGTTCGGTCCGTTCTGACATGGCGCAAGATCTTTATAGAAGTTACGTATAACTCTTGTCTAAAAGAAAAAGAAATTAAATAACTCGCTATACTTCAGGCCAGTCTGCACTTAAAACACCAATTCTAATCTAATTTTTCTTACCTTAAAGAATACATTACTTAATGCAATCATTATGGAAAAGTTGGCATTGTTAGCAAGAGTTGAAGCCAAGCCGGGCAAAGAGGCTGAAGTACTGGCATTCCTAAAGAGTGCTTTACCACTTGCTCAAGCCGAATCAGGCACAATCAGCTGGTATGCCTTACAATTAGGTCCTTCAACATTTGGCATTTTTGATACGTTTGAAACTGAAGAAGGTAGACAGGCGCATCTGGGTGGTGCGATTGCTGAGGCATTAATGGCCAATGCTGAAGCGCTATTGGCCGGTCCACCTGAAATTGAAAAAGTGACTTTGGTTGCAGCTAAGTCCGGTCCAAACTTTTAACCATAGCCTGCTCAATGTTTTTACATAGTTTCGCAATGCTAGCTGGTTTTAGTGTTAAAGCTGTAAAAACGTTTTTGCTGTAAGTTCTGGTGAGATAATAAAATTCAAAATTAAAGGTTATTTCCTTAAGATTATACAAGGTCATGACTTTGAAGATTATCGGTTCAATTCTTTTAAGTAGCTCCTGAAAATACGCCTCCTGATCATTCTTGACAAACTTCTCCAAATACTCATGTCTAAGACATCGTTTTTTACCACCCAGGCAAGCAGTTCATCGTTTATCTCTTTCTCAAATTTTACTAGTTCTCGTATACGCATGCTTGCTCCATAAAGGCCATAAACTTACTAATATCTTTAGTAAAGCGGATTAGCTTTTCGAAATAACTTTAGTAAATTCAGGAGCATCTACATAGGACGGCAGTGATTACCCTACTACACGTGATAAATACTCAAAGATGCCACTGCACTTTCAGACGGACGTCAAGATCTACTTTGTGGTAAGGAATTTGATGGTTAAGCCACAAAGCACAAAATAACATGCAAAACCTTAAATCTCTTGATGAAGTACTAAATACACCGCAAAAGAAATTGAATTTCTTTCAAAATCTTATTCTTTTAGCCGCAGCGGACAACGTTCTGGAAGACGGTGAAAGCGATTTGCTGGTGTTTGTTGGCGAAAGGCTTGGGCTTAGTGCAGATGATGTAATGCCTATAGCGGACAACCTTGGTGTTCTTAGTTTTGTTATTCCCGAAGATGGTTTGCAGAAGACCTTAGAACTCCAGACGTTGGTGCAAATGATGATGCAGGATGGAGAAATCCATGATCGGGAATACTCCATGTGCCTGGAGTATGCGAGCCGCATTGGGTACGGAAAAGCCGTGTTGGACGATATGATTCAGCAGTTATCTGCTTAAAGATCAACCGCAAAATAGCTTGATGCTTTATAATTTTTTTCAAAGGTAAATTCCTAGCGATGCAATACCCATTTAGATTGTTCGTTGAATGATTTAGGGAATATTACGCGCAAGTATTTATGGAATTAACCATGTCAATAAGTGAACTCCGGGCTCTTCTTGTAGACGCCGGGGAATTAGCAGCAAAAAAAGCATTAGCGGACGCAGGGCTATTGAAGCCTTACCTAAGCAGAAGTCAGGCAGAGAAAAAATATGGACGTCCAAATATCGCCAGGTGGACTGAAGAGGGCTTACTCAACCCAAGTAGAGGTAATGAGAAGAACGACCATTGGAAGTATGACAGGCATGAACTTGAAGCTGTATATAAAGCATCATTAAGACATTCATTTATCAAAACAGGTTAAAAGGGGCGCCTTTTGCCAAGCACTTCAGAGATGAGGAACAGCATAATTTAACATTCAAGTGCTTGCGAATTATTGCTCAATAATAATATGAGCAGGATTAACACCAAGATCAATTAAAAAATCAACCACAACTTTGGTAAAGGAATCTGGTCCGCATACGTAGCAGAATTCACTATCGCTGTCTAAATAAGATTTTATAATTTCTTCACTGATAAAACAAGCTGGGACGCCAGGGTCTTCCGGTGTTTCAACAACGCTTATGAAATTATCACCGAGACTCTCCTCCAGTTCTCCTTTAAGAATAACGTCAGAAGGAGTGCGATTAACGAAAATAAGCTTGTTTCCGGCTAGAGCTCCTTTTGACTTCAAGTCGCGGAATATAGAGATGAAGGGGGTAATTCCGGCGCCGCCAGCAATAAAGAGCCCGCTACCGTGGTACGTAATAGTCCCGAAAACCTCATGTACTATAAGTTGATCGCCAGCTTCTACCAGACCGAGCGCTTTAGTTACTCCATCTCGATGTGAATAGATCTTTATCATAAATTCCAGGTGATCCTGGGTGTTGATAGAGGTAAAAGTGAATGGTCGTAATTCATCAACTAGCCCCGGTTTGTTAATAGAAAGCTCAGTAGCCTGCCCAGATTCAAAATGCAAGCCAGGGGGCCTTTCGAGGACAAAACGTTTAACGTTATGCGTTATCATGCTAGTCTCTAAAACTCTTACGATATGTTTTTCCATGATATGTTGTTTTCAGAATGAAGAGAAAGTTGAACTAAAGAAAAAGCACCTATGGCCATTGCAATATCTCTAACCGCAACATCAAGGTAGTTTCCACTTGACACAAGACTTAGTGCAATTAATACCAACCATACACTTACTATATAAGCTCCTTTCGCCGGATTAAGGAAGACCAGTAGACCTGCTAAGATTTCAATTACACCTGCAATTGCCATAAAAGCCGGCTCGCTGACTGGTAAGATAGCTTTTAATGCGGGATTCAAATATTTTCCCCAGTCAGTAAGTAGGTTAGTAAATTTATCTGCACCAGCTACGATCGGAATTACTCCGTAAGTAATAATTAATAACCTTTTAACTAATTTTAATCTCTCAATTGATCTTTCCATGACTTTAGTAATTTATCATTTGAGAGAGGATCAGGAGAAAGGGTTACAATAATTTAGTGAATTTTTACTCCCATGTTTGGCATTCAACTTCCTGAATTTTGAAAAAAGGAAATAAAATGTAAACTAAGCCTAATTGAAGACTCACTAGTATAAATCTAATATTATTTAAACCTTTAAGCATCTAAGGGCCCACTATTTAAAAACCGTAAGTATTTTGTATACCTAAGCCTACTTTGAAGACTCACTAGTATAAATCTAATATTATTTAAATTATTAAGCATCTAACGGTTCATTATTTAAAAACCGTAAGTGTTTTGTAACCTACGCCTACTTTCAATACTCATTAGTATAGACCTAATATTATTTAAATGGATTTAACACATTCAATAAGAAAAGGCATTTTGGGGGATAACGAAATTGTTGGTCGGATATTAGAAGGTGAAAAACACCTTTACGAGACGCTCATGCGTAAATACAATACACGATTGTACCGAATTAGCATGGCAATTCTTAATGACGCTATGGATGCGGAAGATGTGATGCAAACAGCTTACATCAATGCGTATCGGCAATTATCAAGCTTTCAAAACAAATCTTCCTTTGCAACATGGCTCACACGAATACTCATTAATGAGAGTCTTCTGCAGCAGAAAAAGAGGAAAAGAAGCCTTCAACTATTATCCGGGCAAGTCGTGGTTGAGTCGCATAATGAAACGCCATTGAAAACGGTTATGAATAAAGAATTGAAGACAATACTAGAAAAAGCTGTAACGAATTTACCCCAGAAGTATCGTTTGGTATTCGTCATGCGTGAAATTCAGGAATTAAGCACACAGGAAACGATGGAGGCTCTTGAGCTTGGAGAATCAAACGTGAAAATTCGCCTTAGCCGTGCAAAAGAAATGCTACGTGAAGAACTGAGTAGTTATTATGAGTCGAGTCAGCTTTTTGAGTTCGACCTTGTTCGCTGTGACCGGATAGCAAAGTTTGTATTGGAAAGGATTTGATTTGGAAACTTATAAGGACGTTTTCAGGAGACCTTTTATTAAAGCGAGAGTAGCACTGTTGCGCATATGGTTAATAAAAATTACGTGCTGCATCCAGCCATATTGGCTTAAATTGGCCGGATGCAGTAAATTGGACGACAATTATTTGCGGCGGATTAAAGCAAGTGTCTCCCCTTTTGGCAGTTCTCGGGCTGAATAATTTAGGCTAAGTTGATGATTGGCATGAGTTCTTTCCAATTGCAACAGCTCTTTTACAGCTATCGTCATGTTCAAATCTGAACCGGTTGCATCCGCAAAGGCCCATTTCTTCAACGTATTCCCCTTCTCATCTTTGAGAA
>JAQBOT010000350.1 GCA_028287885.1 Pedobacter sp. | reverse complement strand
TTTTTCTCCATCAATGCTTTGTGGAAAAACAAGATAGCTGTACTGGTAGGCGACTACCTTTTGGCTAAAGGTTTATTGCTCTCGGTAAATAACAATGAGTTTAGATTGTTGCAGATCGTTTCTGAAGCAGTAAAACAAATGAGTGAAGGAGAACTGCTGCAGATTGAGAAAGTTAGGAAGATGGACATCAGTGAGGAACTATACTTCGATGTTATCCGACAGAAAACGGCTTCCCTAATTGCTTCTTGTTGTGCCTGCGGTGCTTCTTCTGCGGGAGCAGATGACGAGACTGTAGAAAAGATGCGCTTGTTTGGAGAAAAAGTCGGAATCGCATTCCAAATTAAGGATGACACGTTTGACTTTGGGACAGATGATGTTGGTAAACCACTCGGTATCGATATCAAAGAAAAAAAGGTTACGTTGCCTTTGATTTACGCATTAAACAGATCAGATAAATCTGAAAGAAAAAAAATTATTAACTTGGTTAAGAATCACCAGGATGATCCGGTAAAGATTCAGGCAATAATTGATTTTGTAAACAGTAAGGACGGCGTACATTACGCCAATGAAAAGATGATTCAGTATCAGCAGGAAGCCTTTGATATTCTTTATACGTTCGAAGCCAGTGAGGCAAGAACCGGACTGGAGCAACTGGTGCGTTATACAACAGAACGTAAAAAATAAAGCTTAATGGGAATTCTGCATAATGTCAACATCAAAGACCTGGCACGGGCTTTAAATCTTTCAACTTCTACCGTATCCAGAGCCTTTAGAGATAACAGTGACATCAGCAAAGAAACCAAAGAGCGCATACTTTGCAAAGCCAAGGAGCTAAACTACCAGCCGAACCATTATGCAAGTAATTTAAGAGAACAGCGGAGTAAAACCATTGCCGTTATCGTTCCTGAACTTGCGAATAACTTTTTCTCCCTAGCAATCCACGGAATAGAGCGCGTTGCCAGAGATAAGGGTTACCACATTCTGATTTTTGCAACCGATGATGACTTCGAAAAAGAAGTTTCCTTTATCCGACATTTGCACAACGGCCGTGCAGATGGCATTATCATGTCAGTTTCTGGAGAAGCAAATGATCACACCTATTTGGATGAACTTGCGGAAAATAGATTGCCCTTGGTTTTCTTTGACCGGGTTTACGAAGACATCATTACACCAAGGGTGATTACGAATGATTACAAAAGCAGTTTTACCGCAACGCAACACTTGATAAAACAGGGTTGTGAAAGGATCGCTTACCTTGCGGTGAACAAAAACCATTCTATTGGTAAGACCAGGATGCGGGGCTACTTGGATGCATTGGCCAAGTCGAATATTCCTTTTGATGAAAAGCTGATCATAGATTGTACGAACAAGTACAGTAAAAACATAAAGATCTTAAAGCAGATGCTTACGGCATTAAAGCCTGATGGTGTATTTACTTCTGTAGAGCGCCTGGCTTTTGCAACCTATTACGCAAGCTATGAGCTTGGAATATCGATTCCAAAAGATGTAAAGGTAATTGGCTTTTCCAGTCTGGAAATTGCTCCCTTGCTCAACCCATCGTTAACCACCATTACCCAGCCTGCTACCCAAATCGGGATCGAAGCGGCAAACTTACTTTTCAAAATGCTTGACCATCCAGGCTCTGTTGATGCGGACAAGAGGGTGGTACTTGACTCCAAATTATTCAAGCGGAATTCTACCGCCAACCTGGCTTAAAATCCCTATTTTTCGCCTCTCTTTATTGGTGCTTTTTCAATAAATAATTCTTGTAATAAGAGTAAAACGCGCAGAATTTAGAAGGTCGTTGGGGTAGTCATGTTTAAATTTCAGCCTTATGTTCGGGAACGTTCCCGGTAACGTTCCCGAAAATACACAGCAAAAGTACTTAGTGTAAAAAACACACTTTTATCCCTTATAAACACGCGTAATTTATTGAAAATCAATTAAGTTATAAGCCTTAAATAGCCTATGTCGATTTTGTTTTAAAAATATCCAGGTAAAAAATGCACGTTTTGGAGTATAAAATATTGGCTAAAAATATATTTTGATATAATATTTTGATTTGTCAGTCTGCATTGTATTTTTACCCTAAGTGTATTACACACTAAGTGTTAACTAAATATATAACCTTAAAAACGAGTTCAAAATATGAAAGTATTTTACGTAATCAAGTCTTGTTTACTGTTGCTTATTGCTTTTACAGCATTAACAGTCCAAGCACAAACCGGCAGTCTTGCTGGTAAAGTTTTCGATGAAACGGGGCAGCCATTACCCGGTGCTTCGATTCAGATTAAAAGTCTAAATAAAAGTACTTCAACAGGTTCAGACGGTAGTTACAGACTTACCGGATTAGCAAATGGTACGGTTACAATTACGGTAAGCTACATTGGCTATACATCACTTGACCAGGCCGTAACAGTATCTGGAAATACAACATCAAACATCAATTTGAAGCCCGATGCGCAAAAATTGAATGAAGTTGTAGTAATTGGTTATGGTACTGCTGAAAAGAAAAACCTAACGGGTTCCATTTCCACTGTAAGTTCAAAAGACTTCCAAAAAGGAACGATTACTTCTCCGGAGCAATTGATCCAAGGTAAAGTGGCCGGTGTTACCATTACTTCCAATGGCGGAGCGCCTGGAAGTGGAAGTATGATCCGTATCCGCGGTGCCGCTTCATTGAATGCATCAAATGATCCATTGGTAGTAATCGACGGAGTTCCTTTAAGTGGTAACTCTATTGGAAACGCAGCCAACCCGCTAGCTTTAGTTAACCCAAATGACATTGAAACCTTCACCATATTGAAGGATGCAAATGCTACGGCCATTTATGGATCGAGAGCTTCTAACGGTGTAATCTTGATTACCACCAAAAGAGGGGGTACTGGTGCACCCGTTATCAATTTCGTGACAAACAATTCGGTTCAAACAATAAGCAAGAAAGTAGATGTTTTATCTGCAGGACAAATCCGTGCGTATGTAAATGCGAATGGTAATGCAACGCAGAAGGCTCAATTGGGTTCTGCAAATACAGATTGGCAAGATGAAATTTATCAACGTGCTTTCAGCACAGATAATACGCTAAGTATTTCTGGTTCGTTCCACGGCGTACCTTACCGCGTTTCAGGTGGTTACCTGGACCAAAAAGGTATGTTGATCACGGATCGTTTCCAACGTGCAACTGGAGCTTTTACACTTTCTCCAAAGTTCTTCACAGATCACCTGAAAGTTGATCTAAGCTTGAAAGGATCTTTATCTGATTCTCATTTTGCAAATGCTGGTGCAATTGGTGCAGCTATTCAGTTTGACCCAACTCAGCCTGTAAATGCAAATAATGCATTCGGAAACTATTACGAGTGGGTGCAAGGGACTGATGTTTCTGTTCCTAATCCAAATGCACCGCGCAACCCAGTTGGTATAGTTCGTTTGAACAACAACAACGGTCATACTGCAAGAAGCATTGGAAACGTTAAATTAGACTACTCATTCCACTTTCTTCCTGAATTGCACGCTAACCTGAACTTAGGTTACGATGTGTCTAAAGGATATGGTAACATCAACATCCCTACATTCGCTGCACAAAGTGCTTCAACTAGGGGATCATACACGCACTCTCTAAATACAGAGAATGATAAAACTTCTGAATTCTATTTGAACTACGCCAAGTCATTCGGTATTCACCGTCTTGATGCAACAGCTGGTTACGGATACTATGATGTATCAAAAACTGATTATAGCTTTACAACCTACAAAGGTACTGGTGA
>JAQBOT010000369.1 GCA_028287885.1 Pedobacter sp. | reverse complement strand
GATAGAATATCGACATTGGTTCTTAATCGCAAGTTGATGATTGCTATCCTGCTGAAGTTCCAAATTGCGGTAGTTACGGGGTGACTTATATCATTTTCATGAATCATGTCTATAATCCCGTTGTATGCGTTATAAAAATCAAAGGCAAAAGGAGAGTTCGGAAGGTTCAACTCGTTTCCCACACACCACATTAATAATGCAGGATGGTTTTTGTAGGTGTCAATGATCTTCTTTATTGAACGATACTGGGAATTAACCTGAACCGTGTCCTCGTAAAAGGAATCATCTTTTAACGGATCTACGATGTAAATTCCAACCATCACCTTCAAATGTTGATGCGCGGCACTGTCTAAAATCTGCTGAAGATTTACAGTGTCCCAGGTTCTGATGGTGTTTCCGCCACATTGTCTAAGTACATCTAAATGGGAGTCCCCGCCTGCCCCTTTAACAAAAAACGGCTTTTTATCTGCGGTTAAAACAAAATTGTTGTTCTTTTGGCAACTGATAAGGGAAAGAGTAGCAGCAAAAAAACCAGAAAACAAAATAAAGAGCTTAGCTCTGCGAGCATTGGAGATCATTCAAAACAAAAATAGCAATTAGATTTGTCTGTTATCACGAAAAGTTTACACTATTTCTCATAAACTTAGCAAAGGAAAAAGCAAGCCCTAAATGCAGAAGAGCGCTAATTCTTCTTCAACACCTGGGTAACTGCACCGCATTCAAGCATAGCGTCACCATAGTATGGGTTTTGAATTTTCTTTTCACCCGACAACCAATCGCCTCCCTCCCCATGATTTGCCATTGGACAATGTGCAACATAGATTACGCCTTGTTTGATCGTCGTATGCATAAACAGTGCTATAACGTCGGAACTTAGGTATGTAAATTCTTTCCTTTGTTCCTGGAGATCTTTTGAAACCGAAATCTTTTTTGCAATCAATGCAGTGGTTTCACAGCCCTGGTATTCGCCAAGATCAAGGCTAAGTTGATTTGCAGCAATCTTAGAATCATCATATTTGGAGGCAACTAATGAATTTTTCAACGCGATGTAACTTTCATAAATCGCCTGGATCTTAGGACTTTCCAATTGAACACCTTCAATCGCTCTTGCTGCAGAATTATTTTGCTGTGCTGATACAACATGCTTCTTTGAATTTGTGCAGGAAGTCAATGTGAGGATTAGAAGAACCCCTAAGTAATTATTCATGATACGTGATTTATGCGCTTATATCTTGCGTTGCCGTGAATTTAGTGATTAATATGCTTTCATAGAAAAAGCCCCCCGATAATCGGGAGGCTTTATTAATCTTATTGAATTCAGATTATAATTTGAATCCGTAAGCAATTCTTAAAGCTACTTGTCCAGTAGTTCCAGTTGTGTAATTTGTTGCTTTTGAAATACCTTCATATTTTACACCTAAGTCTAGACCATTACTCCAGGCATATCCAACAGCAGGAGAATAAATGAATGCAGTTTTAGAGTTGTTTGTTACTCCAAAAGCAGCACCCGCTTCAGCTAAACCGTACAAACCTGATCCAGAAGGATCGAAGAAATACTTTAAACCAGCTTTAACAGGAATAAATCCATAATCCTGACCTTTAACGGTTGTGGTTCCCAAGTCGTAATCCTTTGCGAAAAAGTTGGTATAACCAACCGTTACCGGAATCGACAATTGGTTTGCAACATCAAATTGAAAACGCGCGTCAGCACCTAAAGTAAAATTAAAATAATCATTATTGGTGGGTACACCTGCATTTATTCCGATACCTAATCTTGGAGCTTGAGCACTAACATTTGTAGAAAAGAATAAAGCGACTACAGCTGCTGCAGAGGCTAGAATTTTTGTAACTTTTTTCATCTTATTTTGTCGTTTCGTTTAAACTACTGCAAATGCAGTAACTTGCTTTGTTTGTTATCTCCTCCTAAACAAAATGTATGCCAAGGAAAAAAATTGTCGGAGATATTATAAGTCATCAATCTCGATTCGGCTGAATCCGGCATTCTCTAAATCATGAAGAATTACTTTCGTTAATTCGTCTAATGGTTTATCAGCCTGATACCAACGTATCTTCACACCGTCTTTTTCCATTTTGCGAAAAAAAGTCATTTGTCTCTTCGCGTACTGACAAATACCGTTAAAAAGACGTTCTTTCAATTCTGCCAGCGTTATCTCGTGTTTCAAATAGGAAACGATCATCTTGTACTCCAATCCATAAAAAGTCAGTATTTCCGCAGACACACCGCTTGCAAGTAAACTTTCAACCTCTCGAATCAAGCCCTGGTTAAACCGGTCGGATAAACGGTTTTCAATTTTCTTTCTTCTTGATTTTACATCTTCTGTTAACCCGATGACGCTGGGAACAAACTTTTCCTGCCGTTGTTCTATGAGTTCACCGGATTGTAAAAACGACGCGACCTCAATCGCCCGGATCAATCTTTTGTTTGTCGATTGGTCGGCATGTATGGTCAACTTGGGGGGAAATGTACCTAAAGTCGCCTTCAATTCTTCAGTTGAGCAATTTATTAGCTTCGACCTAAGTTCCAGGTTTACAGGAATTGATGTATACCTATGATTCTGAAGCAGGCTGTGTATATACATTCCGGTCCCGCCACAAAGAATCGGCAATAGACCTCTGCCAGAAACATCTTTAAAAGAAGCATAAAAGTCTTGCTTGAAGCTGTCTACATGATATTTTTCGCCAGCATCTCGAATATCGATCAAATGATGTCGTATTTTGCTGCCGGAAAGCTCGTATTCAGCCAAGTCCTTGCCAGTTCCGATGTCCATACCTCTGAATACCTGTCTGCTGTCTGCACTGATGATCTCCCCATTTAGCGCAGCCGCCAACTGTACTGCAAGCTTAGTTTTACCACTTGCTGTGGGTCCGAGAATAATCAGTAAAGGAACTCCCTCCATTTTACAAGTATAATATGTATTTCAAATTGCCCGTATTGAAAATTTCGACAAAGTTCGATTGTTGCTCCTCGGTGGGCCTTCTGTGCGGAAAATAACGAGATAATGTAGCGGTATCGAGCCACAGATATGATGGCTCCTGAACTTCAGTCAGAATAAAACCTGAAGACTCATAACCTTTGCCATACGACCAATCGCGGTCAGCATAACTCATCAGGTCATTGGGTTTCACTAACCCAAGATAATGTTTCAGAAGCTTGGTTAGGCCACCCGTCACCGTAAAGGTACTTTTGCTGGCGAAGCGAATCAGTTCCGCGGAACGATACTCCGGCCCCTTTTGTTTCATTAATCTGCTGCCACTAAACGTTGCTACGGCAACAAGTTCCTGGTTGTAAGTTAAACCGAACTTATACCTTGCTTTAGCAGATCCCTGCAGATGGTACTTAAACAAAAATTCATCGGCCCTGGCTTGGTCAAGAATTTCAATCTTTGTTTTGCGGCCGTGAAGTTTCTGATTTCTACCAAGCAGAGAAATAATCCTACTTAAAACCTGTTCTTTCTTTTTCAACCAGATGTCTTCCCAAAGCTGAATAAGCAGAATTCCATGCTCATGAAAAGATTTCTGTTTTTCTACCAGGAGTTCCGGTTTATAGCTATTTACCATCGGAATCAGGTTCAACACCAATCTTCCATCATCTAAAATCACCAAATTGAATGTGTCATCTGATGCAGCTTTGCAGCTGATTTCCAGCTTACGCAAAGAATCAAATATGTCAGCCAGCCAATCCGATGTTATACCCACTCCTGTTCTTTAAACACCTTATACGTTGCAGAAAGCTCGTCATCAAGTTTCTTCATTGTTACGTCATCCAGTTGCCTAATTTCATCTTGCTGCTCACCGTCACCAGTTAGCGATGAATAACGGAATACGACATGGTCAGACTCGATCTTTACTTCCGCAAAAAAACGTTCAGTGATACCTTCATCTTTAATGTTTTTTTCAGACCATAAATCGTAGGCTTCTTCGCTGTTGATTCGGTTATTAAAACTTAAGGCTGCATAGGGTTGTAGTTCTGCGCGTATAGTCTGAAATATTTCTATAAGATCCGTTTTCATGCTTCAAATATCTTGTTATTAATTCACCTTATAACATGGAATTTTTCCTATTGTTTATGTTCGCGAAGGATTAGTCCGCCACCAGCGAGATGCCGGATAGTATTCCTGTAGCCTAATGGATTCACCTAAGATCGGGGTTGTAACCTGCAATCCCTTCTTTTCGCTGGCTGCCAAAAGTCGCTCGATTGGCTCATTCCAGTCGTGCTTTGCTAAAGTGAATTTCCCCCAATGAACTGGCAAAAGCACCTTCGCTTTCAGATCAATAGCGGCCTGCACGGTTTGTTCCGGAAACATGTGGATATAGGGCCAATACTTGTCGTACTGCCCACATTCTAATATCGCAAGGTCAAAAGGCCCATGCTCATTGCCAATGGTTGAAAAATGGGCATCGTAGCCCGAATCACCTCCAAGGTAAATTTTTTCATCAGCGGTTTCTAAGATAAAAGATGACCAAAGGCTCTTGTTTCTTTTTAGTAATCGTCCACCAAAGTGCCGTGCCGGTAAAGCAATAAAGTTGACTTCTTCGTTATACCTAAACTTTTCATGCCAAACCAGCTCCTTGATCTTCTCTTTTGCGACTCCCCAACGTTCAAGATGGGCGCCCACGCCTATCGAAGTAATGAAAAGTTTAGTTTTAGATTTTAGCTTCAGTATGCTTGGATAATCCAGGTGATCATAATGATCGTGGGAAATCAACAAAATATCTATTTGAGGTAAATCTTCTGGATGTATGAAGTCAGTACCAGGGTAGCTTGTGTTGCCAATAAACGAAAAAGGCGATGTTGTTTTGCTGAAAACCGGGTCAACCAATATGTTCAAGTCTGCCGTTTGTATCAAATAAGAAGAATGACCAAACCAGATAATTCGTGTTTCCGGCCCTTGCTTGCTAAAATCAGGTGTGATCGTCGGTAAAGTGAATAATGGCGAGCCGTTCTTGTTTTTTTTGAGAAGTTCCTTTATGATCATGAAGTAACTTACCCCTTCTGGCTTCATGGGAGTTGGTGACTGATTTTCGAATGTTCCCTCTGAGTAATTTTCGGCATCAAGAATCCGACTCAATCGTTCTCCTGCAGGAAGGCTCCCGAAAACTGGAAGCTTAAGCACCATCAGGATGATTGCAGATGTCATTATTAATACTAGGATGCTGGTAATCATTAGGAATGCTTTGTTTAGATTATTATTTCTCTTATGAACAAATACGGTACCACTAAGCAACTGGTGCTTTTGGCAGGGCATCTGTTGTCAGGCGCACTGCGCTGCTTAGAAGCTCATTTGTGATTGCCCTGGTATAAGCCGTGATTTCTGCCTTAAAATCAGCTACAGAAGATCCTGATCTGATCTCTTCCAGTCTCTTTTCCCATTGGCCGGTAAGTTCGGCCTGAGCAATCTTCTGATCTTTTACAACATCATATACCGTTAATCCTCTGTCCGTTGGAATTAGGTTTCTCTTTTCTCGCTTGATATAATCCCTGGTAATTAGTGTTTCGATTATAGAGGCCCGTGTTGCCGGCGTCCCCAAACCACTATCTTTCATGGCGTAACGCAGTTCTTCATCCTCAATCTCTTTCCCCGACGTTTCCAGAGCTTTTAGAAGTGATGCTTCGTTATATAAAGGCTTCGGTTTCGTTTGTTTTTCGACAAGGCTTTTATCCTGAATTGGCAGGCTTTCTCCTTTTTTAACTTTTGGCAGAGAAACGCTTTCCTCATCTTTGGAATCATCATCCGTATTATTCAGCACAGACCGCCAGCCGGCTGAGCGGATAACGGTGCCGTTGGCAACGAACTCTGAACCTGATTCAATGGTTATCTTGGTGATCTCCTTGACGCACTCTTTATGGAAAGCCTCCAGCATCCGTCCTACTACCATATCATAAATAGCCTGTTTATCACTACTTAAGTTGTATGCTGCCTCACCGGTGGGTAGTATGGCATGGTGATCTGTTACTTTCTTTCCATTTACACTGCGCTTATTAAGCGGCGTGGTTAAAAGAAATTCTGCCGTCTTTCCAAATTCAGAATGATTTGTTAGTTGACCCAGCAACTTCGGAATCCCCGCAAAGACATCATCACCAATGTAACGACTGCCCGTTCTTGGATAAGAAACCAACTTACTTTCATATAGGTTTTGCAAAAGATTAAGTGTCTGGTCTGCAGTAAACCCTTTACGTTTATTTGCTTCCTGTTGTAAACTACTTAAATCATGCAGCAGTGGTGGTGGTTCTTTCCTGGGTTTGGATTCCACATCTTTAATATGGCCACCTAAAGGAAATCCAGCAGCAACATCCTCTATCTTATCGAATAGCAACTGAGCATCCTCTTTTTTATCAAAATTAGCTATCGAAATTGCTTTAAATTGCTGCCCATCTTTATCAAGCAATATGCTTAACTGGTAAAATAACTTTGGTACAAAGTTTTTGCTTTCCAAATATCTGGAACAGATCATGGCTAACGTCGGAGTTTGTACTCTACCCAAAGATAAAACGGTTCTGTTTCCGGCAGCAATACTTAAGGCTTGTGTTGCATTCATTCCAACCAACCAATCAGATTCAGAACGACAATGTGCAGAGTTAAACAAGGTATCGTAGTCCGTACCTGGTTTCAAGTTTCGAAAGCCTTCCTTAATAGCCTCATCAGTCTGGGAGGAGATCCAAAGCCTTTTAAACGGCTTTTTACATTTTAGGTAATAATAGATATAACGGAAAATAAGTTCTCCTTCTCGCCCAGCATCCGTCGCTACAATGATCTCTGTAGCTTCATCAAACAACATCTTAATCGTATTAAGCTGCTTCCTTACCGAGGGATCTTCTATAAATCCATCTTTGGTTTTTATTTTCCGTACTGCAAGCTTAAACTTTTGAGGCAACATCGGCAAGTGTTGCCGCCGCCAGCCTATAAATCCATATTCCTGTGGCGGTGCCAATTGGAGCAGGTGGCCAAATGCCCAGGTAAACGAATACCCTTTGCCTTCAATATAGCCATCTCTTTTTGTTGTAGCCCCGAAAACCTTTGCCAATTCCCTTGCTACAGATGGCTTCTCCGCGATCACAATCTTCATAATTTTTCAAAAATATCGAATCCTACCTTAAAAGTGTTACAATGTGCATCAACAATATCTTTGATTTCTGTTGAGTAACCACCACCCATACTCACTTGAACAGGTAAAGAATTCTTGCGACAAGTTTCAAACACGATTCGGTCGCGCTCAGAGCAGCCTGATTTTGAGAGATTTAATTTACCTAGCTTGTCTGTTCCAAGGACGTCCACTCCTGCTAAATAAAAGACAAAGTCAGGTTGAAAACTTTTTATTACTTCATTAAGGTTTTTGCTGAGCAGAATTAAATATGTGGCATCCTCTACACCATCGGGCAAGGGAATGTCAAGGTCTGAGATCTCTTTCCGAAAAGGGAAGTTCTTCTCACCATGCATAGAAAATGTAAACACCCTCGGTTCGCTTTTGAAAATTTCTGCTGTACCGTTACCTTGATGTACATCTAAATCAATGATTAATATCCTGGAACATATATCATTATTTAGCAGATGGTTAGCGGCTATCGCCTGATCATTTAACAAACAAAAACCCTCTCCCCAATTGCTCCCTGCGTGATGGGTACCTCCAGCAACATTGAATGAAATCCCATACTGCAAGGCGAACTTTGCTCCTGATATTGTCCCTTGAGCTATACGGAGTTCACGCTCAACAAGCTGGCTGGACAGAGGAAAGCCTATGCGCCTCTGTTCCTTTGCGGGTAAAGTCAGATCACGCAAGCTATGCCAATAGTGTATGGTATGGGTACGCAACACATCAGCTTCCCCTAGCGGATCAGGTGCAAATAAATCCGAGGATTTAATAACACCAGTATGCATAAGTTGCGCCGGAATTAATTCATACTTAAGCATCGGAAAACGATGCCCTTCTGGCAAGGGATGTGCATATAGGTCATGGTAGGCTATCTTGATCATTGCAGCAGCGCGGATGTTACCCTCAAGAGTATTTCAGCTGTCTGATAAAGCTCTTCAAAGGTATTGTACAATGGAACAGGACTAAGTCGTATAACATTCGGCGAGCGCCAATCCCCCAGGACATGTTCCTTAACCAAGGCATCGAAGATCTCCCTTGCCTTTGACCGTGCAACAATGGAAAGTTGCGCGCCTCTTGCCTCAGCATTCTCCGGAGTGATAATTGTAAATTGCTTTGTTCCCAAAGCTGCATTTACCTGTTGAATAAGAAAATACAGGTACGATGTTAACTTCAAGCTTTTATTTCGTAAAGGATCCATAAACCCCGCTTTTTCAAATACTTGCAGCGAAGCCAAATACATGCTCATTGGAATAATCTGACCTGTACTAATCTGCCAACCGTCTGCACCGGCTTCGGGAATAAAACCCTTTGTCATTTCGAAGCGCTTGTCTTCGGGGTATCCCCACCATCCTGCAAAGCGCGGACGAGTGGAGTCTACAAAATGAGATTCATGGACAAAAATTCCAGCTATTCCGCCCGGTCCACCGTTCTGATATTTGTACGAGCACCAACATGCAAAATCAACATTCCAGTCGTGAAGCTTCATAGGCACATTGCCGGCAGCATGGGCAAGATCAAAACCAACGATAGCGCCAGCATCATGACCAGCGGTCGTAATCTTCTCCATATCATACCACTGGCCAGTAAAATAGTTGATTCCACCAAAAAGAACCAAAGCAAGCTCTGATGCATGTTCATCAATAGCAAGCATGATATCTTCGGTTCGCAGTATGTATTCCCCGTTTCTTGGCTGAACTTCTATAATCGCAGTTGCGGGATCAAAGCCATGAAACCTCAACTGGCTTTCTATCGCATATTGATCTGATGGAAATGCTCCGGCCTCCATAATTATTTTGAAACGCTTCGCTGTTGGCCTATAAAAACTAACCATCAAGAGATGAAGATTTACCGTTAAGGTATTCATAGGACAAACTTCCGAAACCTTTGCCCCTACAATCGGAGCCATAAGTATTTTAAGTTGTTTATGGTAGGCAAGCCATGCAGCTTCTCCTTCAAACCAACCTTCAACGGCCAACCGTTCCCAATTTGACATTTGTTGTTCAACTAGCTTACGCGTAGCTATAGGCTGCAACCCTAAAGAGTTACCGCAGAGATATTTAAATCGTTTTCCATCTTGTTCAGGGAACAGAAATTCATTACGAAGATCTCTAAGATCATCCTGCTGATCCAAAGTCTTAGCGAAGGCTAGGGTATTCTCAAAATTCATTGCTCAAATATCCCATAAAAAAGGCAGATAAATTGATTTTACCTGCCTCTTATTTACCTCATAATTGGGGATGTAGTAACTTCTTGAATTAGAATTCAATCTTATCATGTTCTCCAATATCTCCTTTTTCACCGGTTACAATCGCTTTGATCATCTGGAACGCAACAACCATTTTAGATGAACTGCTGTCCCAATATTCGGCCACTTTTGGTGTAACCTTGATCAAAGTTAAAGCCGGGTCCTCCACGCCTTTAGGGAACCAAACTTTTACTGGAGGCATAAAATATTCTTTCTTACGTGCATCATCATCCACCAGCTCGGCCCGGCCGTTTACATAGATATATGTATTGTTAGATGGACTGCTGTAGGATAGTAATACCTCATTGTCCTTCGAAATCTCTTTTGACTTCAGCGAGTATTCATTACTAAAAAACCAAATACTTCCGTCCTCTTCAATTTTGGCTGTCGCCATCGGTCTACTGGATAAGTGTCCCGCCAGGTCCAGTGTAGTAAACATGCAAATGCGCACGTCGTTAATTTTATCTTTAAGAACCGTTATATCATCTTTGTTTTCCATAGCTATTTTTATATTTCAGAAGTAATCAACAGCTCGAAAACGGATATTGTTTTATTTATTGGGCCTGCTCACGAACTTATTGCCTTTTACATAATATCGCCATGGCAAGATGGCATGATCGTCTGCATAACCTACCCCCACGCGCGGTACGGCTGCAATCTCTTCCGGCTTATATCGGATTCCGCTATCTTCAATCCAGATCTCCTCACCCCAGAGATCCTTGCCATTCAGTGCTTTGTCAATCGCCAAAGCCTTCGACAAAGCACCTGGGCCTGCCGTCAAATTTGGCTTCATGGCTTTCATATTCCGTCGGCGAAGCATAACTTTCAATCCTGTTACAGGTTCTACACCCCGGATTAAAACCGCGTGAGGTGTGTTGGCTCCAGCGGTTACAACATTAAATAAGTGGTGAATGCCATAGCACAGATAAACATAGGAAAGTCCACCGGCTTCATACATCACCTTTGTTCGGTTGGTAAAACGTCCACCATATGCATGAGACGCCTTATCAATAATTCCCTTATAAGCTTCGGTTTCAACGATCGTCCCACCCGTCAATTCTCCGTCAACCAAGGTGAATAATTGCTTCCCTAATAAACCTATGGCAAGTTGGTTAACGTCCTCTTCCTGGTAAAAAGAATAAGGTAATTTAGCCATAAATTAACTTAACTATTTGATTAAGGTATAGGGCATCAACTTCATCAAAATGACCGAGTTCTTCGCTGTCCACATCAAGGACGCCGACAACTTCAGATCCTACGAATACAGGGAGCACTATTTCCGACTTAGAAGCTGAACTACAGGCTATGTGACCAGGAAACTGATCAACATCGGCTACGATGAGCGTTTCCTCTTTTGCCCAGGAAGTACCACAAACACCTCGGCCTTTTTGTATCCGTGTACAAGCAACAGGGCCTTGAAATGGACCTAGAACAAGCTGATCATTCTTCACCAAATAAAATCCCACCCAAAGCCAACCAAATTGTTCCTTCAGCGCTGCTGCAACGTTACCCATGTTTGCTATCAAGTCGTCCTCACCGGTTAACAGCGCTTCCAATTGCGGGATTAAGGATAGATATTGCTGCGCTTTGCTAACGTTTGTTAGTATCGTTAAATCTTCTGCCATATGCTCGTTTGTTAAACAAAATTAAACAATATAGGTCAAGAAACCTGCCCGCTCCGGGTAAAAGGATAAAAATTATTAGTTTTGAAACTTAAGGATCTTAGATGCCATATATGTTCAAGAAAGCCCAAATGCTTGCTTTAATGCTAATCGCAGCAAGTATTCAGTTTGCCTATAGAGTACCAGAAAAAGCCAGCTACGAGCATGTATTGCGTGTCCGCAGAGACTACCTGGCTACCAAGCCCCTCCGGCTAACAGAAAACATCTACATAACTGCAGATACTGGCTTCCGTGATGCGTTGTTAAGCATTAACGGATGCCAGGCCGTGTGGATTTCTTCTCAAGGACTTATCCTTTCAAATACTTTAATGGCGAAGGAGATATTGAAGTCTGAAAGTAGTCCAGAGCATAATTATTTGACAGGTGGGCTAATCGCTTCAGAACATGAACAAGAAATTCAAGCTCAGGGTCTAAGCTGCCGGCTGATTGAGAGTTATGAGGATGTATCTGCTGTTGTCAACAATGCACTAACGAGCTCCATTGATGCCAAGGAAGGTAAAAGAAAGCAACAGGAAACGATAGATGATATTGAACAAAAAGCGAAGGCAAGCAGTCCAGAATTTGAAGTAGAAGTATCGGAAACAAATGCTGGCAAAACCTTCGTTTTGTATCGCTACAAGACGATCCGGGATTTACGAGTTGTGTATGTCCCAGGCAATGACTTCAAGGAAAACAATGGAGCAATTGCCAGCCCGACACCTTCCCCAGGCGACTTCGCTTTACTGCGCGCGTATGTGTCACCGGCAGGAATGCCTGCCAAATACGCGAAAGAGAATATACCTTATAGACCAAAGATCTTCAAACAAATTGTAATTAATGCAGACAATGAGCGTGACCCGGCTACCTTAATTGATTTATCTGCCATCGAATATCGGACCTTACCATTACAGCATGCTTTGCATCAGCAACAAGAATCTTTAGCTTATTCTTCAAGGCTGCTCGACTTCCAAAAGAATGTTCTGGAAGAAATAGCGAACATAAATCCGAAAGCTCAATTAAAGCTCGCCCGAAGACTTAACACAGTTCATAACTTACATGAAAACTTCGAGCAGCAACAAACGGTCCTAAAGGAAATCACCCTTCATGATCAAAAAAATACTTTGGATTCACTTTTAAAGGCAGATTTAGCACGCGATACAGGACTTCAAGCCCGGTACGGAAATCTCTTGGGACAAATAGATAACCTATTTAATGCCATAAACATAGATTTAAAGCGGCATTTATGGCTCAAGAATATTCATAAATCAACCATCCTGCTTAGCGTAAGCAATCACCTGAATGTATTCAAGGCGCAAATTAAACAGCAATCCAGCGGGAATAAGCAGGCCTTTTTTAACGACAATATAGAAGCGTTAAAAAGGGACCTTAAAAATGACTATGCTTCCTTTGATGTGGATGCCGACCGACGTATTCTCCGGAGAATGATCGGCGAAGCAGCAACCTTCTCCCCGAACCAACGAATTGCGGCTATTGACAAGATCGTTTCCAGGACGAATGCCACGAATGAAAGCCTCGATGAATTCATAAATGATACTTTTGGTTTGAGTAAGCTGAAAGATCAACAGTATGTACTTAACAGCTTGTTGAAGTCACCCATAAGCATTTCGAACTACAATGATGCAATGCTAATCTTCGAGAACAACCTTTCTGATCAAATAACTCAATTGAGCACCTTAGAATTGCAAAGACTAGCCGTGTTAGACCGATACATCGCCGATTATGAAAAGCTAAAGTCAGAATCATCAGCAGATCGCCAAGTTGCAGAGGTAAATTGCAGAGAGAACAGCATTTATGCTCAAGTATTCAGACTATTGAATTGGCACCCATTAAAAGGAAAGCTTGGAGATTCCCTATTGAAAGAATTACGTATAAACAATTAGAATTAAACCACAAACACCATGAGAATAATAGCAGAGTTGCCACACCCGGAATGTAAGATTTCTTTATTCAATATGAACCAGAAATACATTATAAAGTTTGAGCAGGGAACCCTGGAGCAAAGCTACAAACTTTCGGAACTTGACCTTACTGGAGGTGGTGCGAATGAGATATTTCAAATACTAGACGAAGAGTTTATCGCCACCGTAGTTGAGCGATTCAAGGCTATGCGAGTTGACTTTTCCAAGGCATATAAAAGGCAGCAATTTTGATTATATAAGACCAGTAAATAGCTCTTGATCAAACACTTGTATAGGCTGACAAAATTTTATTTGGCCTGTCAGCGCTGGAAAGCGATCGATACAAAATCAAAATTCAACATTTAGTTTAGATCCATCAAGACAATAACCTCTTTTACAATGATTTACAACGCCATACAAAATAATATTTGGAAGCTATTATCTGCCAAATTTATGCGTAGTTGCTGTGTTTTAGGAGTTTTATATTAAGAAACTTTGTCAGTTGAGTAATCTGATTATCGCAGCTCGGCCAAGGCTTAGTTGTCGTATAAATTTGTACATTGGATGTCTGAAAACCAAATAGCTTCTTCACCATGTTAATCTCTACTTCACAACTCAATAGGTTAATCTTATGCCTACTTTTTATCGGAAGCTTTCACGTCACAGTCGCCCAAGAAAAAAGGACCCGGGAGGATAAAATGTATTTTAGAAGCGGCTTCGGTTTTTCTTTTCCTGTTGGGAACAGTACTGATTATTTATCTACCAAATTTTCGACCTCACTTGGCTTGATACTTTCGCTTGCCGATGGACCACTTTTCTTATACCCGAAGTTAGATCTTCATGCTTATGGATTTAATCAGTTGCTGCCTGAAACAGAATTCCAGACCTTGGGTAAGAATGGGCGTGCAACAACCTACTTGTTAAATATGGCCCTGGGTTACCGAAAGGTTACTGGGAAAATTGGCTATTACGGATTTTTGGGCGCTGGCGGTGGCATGATACTAACGCCTAGAGTAAAGATTAGTGAAAATGCAGCCATCGCAACACTAAGCAATAAGGCTACGGGTA